>JBAQUW010000191.1:0-6333 GCA_049297755.1 Alphaproteobacteria bacterium | reverse complement strand
ATGTTAGAGCGGCCTAAAATGCTAGAACGCAAAAAAGCCGTATACCGTGTAACTCAGAAAATTATGCGTTTTATTGATACTTTTGAGGATGTCTCTGAAGGATAATCACATAAGCAAAATTACCTTGAGCGGGTAACTTTATGGGTAACATGAAAATACATAACTTTACTTTCTTATTTATATCAAATATTTAGTGGATAAGTTTGTGGCCTCTTCTGGCACCAAGATTTTATCCAACGGCATCCATAAAAAAAAGCCCCAGAGGGCTATTTTTGTTCTCTTCAAATTCTGGTGCCGACGATCTGATTCGAACAGACGACCCCTTCATTACGAATGAAGTGCTCTACCAGCTGAGCTACGTCGGCACACCTTTGCGTATAGGCAATTTTAAGGCGTATGTCAACGATATGTCAGCGATAACCGCCCGTGGGCTTGCTAGGCAAAATGGTGCGCAATTGCGCATGCAGGTGGGCTGGGGCAGCAATGAGTCCTTCAAAGGCCAAGGTGCCAGTGCTGTAGTCGAACGGCTGGCCTGCCAAATCGGTGACCAGTAAACCTGCCTCGGTGCATAGCAGCTCTCCTGCGGCCACGTCCCAAATATTTTTAGGCTTTACGCTGGCCATCACGCAATTGGCAGTGAGAGAGGTAAGCGCCAATTTATACGCCACACTGCCGTAAGCATGCATGGTCAATTTGCCTTTTAAAAAATCCAGCAAGCCATCGCGCTCTTCCGATACACTCGATAAATAGGTTGCCTGCGCCAAAGCTGGCGGCGGCGTTGCGCGTTTTACCGCATGGCCATTAAAGGTGACGCCCTGCCCGCGTATGGCGCTTACCATTTGGCCTTTTAAGGGCGCATACACCACCCCCACCACGGGCACGCCTTTTTCCACCAAGGCAATGCTGATGCTAAACTGCCAGCGGTTATGTTGGGCGTTATCGTGCGGTTCGCCTGTTTCCAGCCAACGCAAAAAACCTTGGGTGCCGTCAATAGGGTCTACCACCCAGCAACGGCCTTGGGCAATGGTGTCGTTGTCGGTCACGTCTTCTTCACTCAGCCAGCCATCGTGTGGAAAGGCGCGTTTGATGCAGCCGTATAGGAAGCGGTCAATGGCTTTATCGGCTTCGGTGACAGGGTTACTGCGCAGCCCGCCTTTCAATTCTGTTTGCACGGGGCGGCCTTGGTAGCTCATGGCCATGGCGCCTGCTTCTTTGGCGGCGGCAAGGGCAAGGTTGAGTTCTTTGGCGTACATGCATGCAGTATAACCCAAAATAAAAAGGAACGCCGCAAGGGCGTTCCAGTTGGGGAGAAGTTTTTTCAGTTGATGCAAAACACCCCATCCGCCACCTTCAACTCTACCGGTTTGCACAGGCGCACATGCGCTAGTTTTACCCGATAGAGCGGCCCCTCCAAATTGGTGGTCCAAAACTTGAGGAATCTTTTCAGATTCGGAAAGTGCGGAAACATGTCGTAGTCCTGCCAAACGTAGGTTTGGAGGATACTGGGGTAGTCAGGCAAGCGGTAGAGAATCTCTGCCGTGGTAAGGTTTAAACCTTCCAATTGCGCTATAAAATCGCGGTCTGGGTGAGTACGGGACATGGAAACTCCTTTCCCAACAAACGGTTGCAAGTGTGCCTAGTATACCCAATTGCCCATACCATTGCCAAGCCCCTTGAACAAAAAAAGCTTTTCGGCCACACTGCGCCCTATGTCCACCCCCATGAACGACACCCCCATGATGCAGCAATATGCGGAGCTGAAAGCCCAATATCCGGGCTATTTGCTGTTCTACCGCATGGGCGATTTTTATGAGTTGTTTGGCGACGATGCGCTCACCGCCAGTGGTGTGCTGCAAATTACCCTTACCCAACGCCGCACCAGCAAGGATGTTGCTGGCGTGCCCATGTGCGGCGTACCCTACCACGCAGCCGATGGCTACATGGCCAAGTTGCTGAATGCAGGCCACAAAGTGGCCCTGTGCGAACAGGCCGAAAGCCCAGAGGAAGCGAAAAAACGCGGCGGAAAAACCCTGCTGCGGCGCGATGTGGTGCGGCTGTACACGGGCGGTACGCTGACCGAAGACCACCTGCTCCCTGCCACCAAACCCAGCTTTTTGGCGGCCTTGGCTGAGGCTGGTGGAGAGCTTGCACTGGCATGGCTCGATATGGCCGGCGGCACCTTTGCCACCACCACCGTGACCAGTGGCACGTTGGGGGCAGAGTTGGCCGCCTTGCAGCCCGCCGAATTGCTACTGACCGAACCGCTAAAACTGCGCTTTGCCCCTACCCTTCAGCCTTATACCCTCACCATTTTGAATGTGCCAGAAACGGCACCTGTGCCCTCAAGTGAGCAAACGCTTACCCCTGCCCAACGCGCGGCCACACAGGCTTTAACCGCTTATGCGCAATATACCCAGCGCGGCAAAATGCCCGCATTGCCAGCGCCCACCGTGCACACCACCCAACATTTTATGCGGCTGGATGCCGCCACGCGCCGCCATTTGGAGCTGACAGAAACCCAGTTTGGGGAAGAAGCGGGCAGCGTACTAAGCACCCTCGATTGCACCGTCACCAGCGGTGGCGCGCGCTTGTTGCGCCATTGGCTCACCCACCCGCTTGCCCACGCCCCCAGCATTGTGGCGCGGCAGGAAGGCATCGGCCACATGGTCACCCACGGTACCCTGCGCCACCACCTGCGCACGGTGCTGAAAACACTGCCCGATGCGGCCCGTGCCGTAACCCGCATAGGGTTGGAACGCGGCAGCCCGCGCGACCTACACGCCTTGCGCGTGACCCTACTGGCTTTGCCAGAAGTGGCGGGGTTGTTCACGGCCACACCGCCAGCGCTCATGGCTGACCAGTTGCGGGCGTTGCAAGGGTTTGAGCAGTTGGCGGCACTACTTCACGCCCATGTGAACGATGACAATTTGCCCCTAAAAGTGGCCGATGGCGGCGTGATACGCACAGGCGTAGATGCCGAGCTTGACGCCGCCCGCGACTTACAAAGCAATGGGTTAAGTAAGCTGCAAGCGTTGGAAGCCCAAGAGCTGCAAGCGAGCTCCATGAGCACCCTGAAACTGCGCTACAATAAAGTGTGGGGCTATTATTTTGAGCTGCCGAAGTCGCAGGAAGAGAAAGTACCCGCGCACTTTATTCACCGCCAAACCACGGTGAGTACCCACCGCTATAGCACAGCCGAGCTGATGACCTTAGAACGCGCTTTTGCCGCCGCCGAAGCCACGGCCTTGGCACGCGAAAATGCTTTGTTTGCAATGTTATGCAAGGCGGTGGTACAGGTAAGTGTTCGTTTACTTGAGATGACTCAAGCCCTAGCCACCCTTGATGTGTTGGCCGCAGGGGCCGAGCTGGCCGTGAGCCGCGACTACTGCCGCCCAACGCTGGACAACAACCGCACCTTCACCATTCAGCAAGGCCGCCACCCTGTGGTGGAGCGGGTGGTGGAGAACTTTGTGCCAAACGATTGCACCCTGAGCAATGGCCAATTGTGGTTGCTCACGGGGCCAAACATGGCGGGTAAATCTACGTTTTTACGGCAAAATGCCCTCATCACCCTGCTGGCCCATTGTGGGTTTTATGTGCCCGCCAAAGCCGCCATCATTGGCCTGACCGACCAAATTTTTACGCGCATCGGTGCCGCCGACGACCTTGCCCGCGGCCAAAGTACCTTTATGGTGGAGATGACCGAAACGGCCAGCATTCTTAACCACGCCACCGCGCAAAGTCTTGTTATTTTAGATGAAATGGGGCGCGGCACCGCTACCTTCGATGGCATGAGTTTGGCGTGGGCGTGTGTGGAGCACTTGGCGCAAGTGACCCAAGCCCGCACCTTGTTTGCCACCCACTACCATGAACTAACGCAACTGGCTGAAACCATAGAGAATATTCACAATTACCATGTGGCGGTGAAGGCGTGGGACGGGCAAATTGTGTTCCTCCACAGCGTGCAAGCCGGCGCCGCCGCAGGCAGCTATGGTTTGCATGTGGCCAAGCTTGCGGGCGTGCCACAAGCGGTGCTCAGACGTGCCGAGCAGGTGCTGCATCTGTTGGAAGCCGAGCCGCAAAGTGGCATCAAAAAACCTAAAGAAAAACAAAATGTTAAAAACGCGTTACCATTATTTACCGAAAGTGTACAAGCCCCCATTTCCCCCGCCCCACAGGTGCAGCAAGTGTTTGATAAAGTGGTGAATATTGACCTGAATACCCTGAGCCCCCGCGACGCCCAAAATCTGCTCTACGATTTGCAAATTATGGCCGCCACCCCTAAACGGGAGAACGCCCTATGATGCACCACCGCTTACCCACCCGCGCGGAATTAGGCCCCCGCATTTGCGTGATGGGCCGCTCGAATAGCGGCAAGTCTACTTTAGCTGTTCAGTTAGCCGAATTGTTGCATATTCCTGTTTTTCACCTCGATCAAATGGCGCATTTTCCTAATACCCGCTGGGAACGCCGCCCCAATGCCGATTTTATGGCCGACCACAACGCCTTACTTGTCCAAGAAGCATGGATGATTGAGGGAAATTATGGCAAAAGTATGCCGCAGCGTTTTGCCCGTGCCACCAGTGTCATTTGGTGCGATATCCCCTTGCTGGGCTGCCTGTGGCGCTATGCCAAGCGCAGCTGGAAAAACGACCCACACCGCGCGGGCGGCCTGGCAGGGTCGCAAGGTGAATTCAGCTGGGGTTTGGTGCGGTATATGTCTCGGCAATATCCTATGAATCGTGAGGAATATATGAAAATTTTAGACAATTATCCCAGTTTACCCGTCTTCCAGCTCTCAACTTTTCAACAAGTCAAACAGGTGGTGCCGCATGTCGCTTCTTAAATCTTCCATGATTGTGAGTATTTGGACCATGGCCAGCCGCATGTTGGGCTTTGCGCGCGATATGCTGATGGCCAATAAAATGGGTGCGAGTGCCGCGACAGATGCGTTTTTTATCGCGCTGATTTTACCCAACTTGTTGCGCCGATTGTTTGCCGAAGGCGCGTTTAACATTGCCTTTGTGCCGCTGTATAGCCGCTTGAATGAGAGCGACCCCAAAGCCGCGCAAGCTTTTGTGAACCAAGCGTTTACGTGGATGATTGTGTTTTTAGGTATGTTGACGATTGTGGCAGAAATCATCATGCCCGCATTTGTGATGCTGCTGGCGGCAGGCTATGCGAACAATGTCGAAAAATTTGCGCTGACGGTGTTGTTCGCCCGTTGCACCTTCCCGTATTTGGTGCTGATTTCTCTGGCCAGTTTGCTGGGTGCCTTGTGCAACAGCGCAGGCAAATTTGCCGCTTATGCGTTTGTGCCCACCTTGCTGAACGTGGCGCTGATTGGGGCTTTAATTGTGGCCGAACCTTTTGGCTGGGAACCCGCTTTGGCCAGCTGTATTGCCGTGCCCATTGGCGGCGTGTTGCAACTTGGGTTTATGTTATGGGCGTTTAAACGGGCGGGGTTAAAGGTGGCGCTGGTGCGGCCTGAACTTTCCCGCAACATGCGCCATTTGTTTGTGCGCTTTTGGCCAGCGGCGTTGGGGGTGGGCGTGTTGCAAATCAGTTTTATTATCGATACGACACTGGCCAGTTGGTTAGAAGGCCCAGCGGTAAGCTACCTGCAATATGCCAACCGTTTTTACCAACTGCCCTTAGCGATTATTGGTACGGCCTTGGCCACCGTATTGCTGCCACATATGGCGCGGGCATTGGAGCGCCAAGACCAAAAAGCAGCTGATGGGGCACTCACCCAATCGCTCGGTGGCGGCATTGCCATTGCGCTGGCCGCTACCGCAGGCTTGGCCATGCTGGCGCATGAATTGATGGCCACGTTGCTCCACCACGGGAAGTTTACCGCCGAAGCCACCAACGCCACCGCGTGGGCCATGATTGCCTATAGCTTGGGCTTACCCGGATATATCCTCACCAAAATTACCGCCACGGGTTTTTATGCGGCGGGCGATACCAAAACCCCTGTGAAAGCTGCCGCTTATGCCTTGCTGGTGAACTTTGTAGGCAACCTGATTTTGATGCAATACTTTGGCCATGTGGGCATTGCCTTGGCCACGGCGTTAAGTGGTTGGACCAACGCTGGTTTGCAATGGTATTGGCTGCAACGCACGGGGCAATTTACGGTGAAAGGTGCTGATTTGGTTTGGCCTTTGGCCAAAGCGGCACTGGTGGCGGGTGTGGTAGCCGCCAGCCTATGGGGCTTTGCTGCTGTGGTACCCTTTGCCGAGCATAGCCTGCTGCAATTTGCATGGCTGGCAGCGGCCACTGTGCTGGGCGGCGTGGTGTTTGCAGGTGGCAGCGTGTGGAGCGGGTTGATTG
>JBAQUW010000190.1:0-12060 GCA_049297755.1 Alphaproteobacteria bacterium | reverse complement strand
CCTCCACGCTGCGCGGTACAAAGGCGTCTTTTTCCAAGGCTTTTTCTTGCTCCCAGCGGGTATAAATCAGCTTGGCCGCCGTCATATCGCCCTTCAGCGCTTTGGCCAAAACCGCCCTATCCACAGCCCCCATGGCATCGCTCATCACCAGCAGGCGCCGTTGCCGAATCTCCTCGCACACCTCGGGCGTTAAATAATTATGCAGCGTGCGGGGGTGAATCCCCACCTCAGCCGCCACATCGGCCTGAGTATGGCCTTCCATCATCGGGTTGGTCATGGCCTGCATCACGCGCTCTTTTATAACAGGGTTAAGCACGCGCCCATGCCGCCCCACACTTTTTTGCTCTGCCATGTTTGCCTCCCTTGCGTGTGTTGCCACAAAAAAAGAGCGCCCATCGCACTCCTTGTTCTTCACAAGTTGCGCACTGGGCACTCCTTCTCCAATTCTGGTAAAAAACTACCATAGGTTGGATAGTTTGTCAACCACTATTTATGCGTGCAGAGTAAAAACTTCTCATGCAACGCATCTTCCAACAGCTGCAAAGCCTTATCCACATGGCATTTGGCGGTCACATGGGTCATGCGCAATTGCCGCCCAACCTCACGGTAACTATATCTGTAACTCAACCGCACGCGCAGCCCCTCTTGCCGCATACGTTCTTGGAATGCTAAGGCCGCGCGATACCGCAACGCGTCCGCATAATCGCCCCAATAGTACAAGTTTAGCACCTGTTGCAGGGCTTCTGGCAACTGGTTTACGGCCTGATACACCAGCACCGCCAGCGCCAATCTGTCCTCTGCCCCCTTGGGCACATACAAACTTTCGGCACGAAACTCCCGCATGCGCGCCGCCATTTCCCCCTTCTCCGCCTCTTGGTAGAACGCCGCAATTTTAGGGAAGCGCCGCGCCCGCAACACCTCCGTACTCCATATCATAGCACTGTGGGCATCAAGAAAAGGTGGTTGCTCAAAGCTTGCTGGCGTTGCGCTATAAACAGTCTCAGTCATGGGCGTACTCCTTGTTGGTTACGCTTGCACCATGCCGAATATTACCGCCCCACGCCTAACCTTTGCCCACACCTAATTTATATATTTCAATAGCTTAATCTGCCAAGGCCCACACAACAGTATTCATCAGACAATTCTTGTCCTTCATCATTCAACCCACAAAGCCCAACAGCTTATCAGCCCGTCAGCTCATCAGCTTCCTCATCACTCTCCCCATAAAAGCACTCCAAAAAGTTACGGTTCAGTTGGTGGTGAAAAGGAATGTGCTTGGTTGTCATCGTCGCCGTCGTCAACGCTTCAAACGTATGGTGCCACACCAAGGGGCTGTTCCATTGGCCCTTTAAACTGTAAGGCGGTTTAGTGATACTCCCGCTGGCCAGCAGCAATTTGTTGGCGGGCACTTGCGCCAATAGCACCGCATGGTCGCGGCGCTCTGGCCACGTCACCCCTGCATCCACCGCCACAAAACAGCCAAATTTTTGGCAGAACGCCCACGCCACCGCATCCAATACGCCCGTATAAACCAAGGCAGGAATCTCCCCCAACCGCGCAAAATTGCTCAACGCTTCGGTTAAATCGTTCAATGCATCGTGCTGGTAAAGCACCACGGGCAAGCCAAAATCTGCCGCAATATCCAGCTGAATGGTCAGTAGTGTGTGTTGCGCGGTCAGGTCATCGCTAAAGTGCGCATCCAGCCCCACAGGGCCCATGGCCACCAACTTATCGGTGGTGTTGAACAACTCCGTCAACTGCGCATCGGCCACCTGCAACTCCACCTGCTCGGCCAATTTAGCGGCGTAACCCACCATGCCCAACGCCCATGGCGTATTCTCTATAAACTGCAACAACGCCCCACACGCCGCCACATCGTGCGCACTCACGGCAATAATGGGCACAGGTTGCGGGCTTGGCGCGTCTTTTAATTCCGTCATTTCCTTCGTCAACCGCGCCAAGCCCGCCGCATCTTCCGCCCCAAACCATGCATCGCAGGTGTAGCGCGGCGTGTTGAGCAAACGGTTCACGTCAGGGTTTTCCTCAGGCAAATTGGCGGCAATGTTGGCAAAAATTTCCAGCGCGTCAGGTGCCTCGGCCTCAGCGGCAGGGGCAACAACAGGTGCCGTTGTATCGGCCGCCACCAAAGTTTGCGCTGGCGTATCTTCCCCTGCCAAGTTAATTTTCTTCAGCAATTCCAACGCTTTGGCGCTTTCCATGCCGGCGGTCGCTGGCGTTTCCAACCCGCCACGTTTGGCGCGCAGGGCGTCCAATGTGGCGCTACTTCCCCCACCAGAGGCACCACCTGCCACCGCTTCATTTTCCTCACCCGCACTGCCTTTGGTAATGTTGCGCTCCAACATTTCCCGCGCCACCACTTTCACATTGGTAGAATCGCAAAACGGGCACCGATTCTGCAACCCCTTCCCCACATGGCCATGGCAGGTGTAACGGCTGCATTTGCCGCACTTATATAACTTGCTGGTGCTTTTGCTTTTGGTGGGGTTGTTGGGGTACGCACCACAAATGTGACAGCCCTCGGCATGGCCCACATAGCCTTTAGGGCGGCGCGGTTTTAAAAACATCACGCACTCTCCTTGGCAGCTTTGTGCAACGCCACTTTAGGAAAAGCCCGCAAAAAGTTTTGTGTCGTCACATCAGCCACAGCTTGCAGCGTGGTATCGCGCTCTTTCGCCAACCTCTCCGCCACTTTCACCACCCACGCGGGGCGGTTCTGTTTGCCGCGGAATGGCATCGGTGCCAAATACGGGCTATCGGTTTCCACCAACAATTGCGTGGCGGGTATGGTCGCAAACGTCGCCCGCAATTCGTCACTGTTGTTAAAGGTTAGCACCCCCGTGGCGCCAAAATAAATTCCCCGCTCAATGCCAAAATCGGCCAACTTTTGGCTGCTGGTAAAGCAATGGAAAATCAACGTCAAGGGTTTACTCTCACTCGCCTTCGCCAGCGCCGCATCCACCATTTTCATGGTGTCATCTTCCGCCTCGCGGGTATGAATCACCAGCGGCAAACCCAGCTCCCATGCCCATTCTAGCTGTTGGGCAAAGCGTTTTTGCTGCAACGCTTTAGGCGCAAAATTGTAATGGTAATCCAATCCTGCCTCGCCCAACCCCACGCATTTGGGGTGTTTGGCCGCCATTTGTGCCATCTCCCACAGGGCTTTGTCGCCCAATTTTTCCTCTCCCACATGGTTGGGGTGCACCCCAAATGTGCCAAACACATTGGGCTGCGCATCAAGCATAGCCTGAATTTTTGGCCATTCACTGCTCAACGTGCAAATGGTGAGCATGGTGCCCACGCCCGCTTGCTGGGCTTCGTTGATGAGAAACTCCGCCTTCAAATTATCCTCACGGTCATACGTCAGGTGGCAATGCGAATCCGTGAGTGAAAAATCAACCATGCCGCATTTTAGCTGTTGACCGCCCCACATACAACCGTTAACACAGCAATTCTCTACCTGATGTATCTTCTCTGTTTCACCCTCAAGGAAACCCGATGACCTCACCCATCAGCACCCCCCTCGCCTATGGCGAAAACCCCCATCAAACGGCTACATTTACGCCCAACACGCAGCGTTATGGCGTAGGCACGGCACAGCAACTGCAAGGCAAGCCCTTGTCGTATAATAACATTGCCGATGCCTCGGCCGCTTACGAATTGGTGGCCGAGTTCACCAGCACTCCCGCCTGCGCCATCATCAAACACACCAACCCTTGCGGTGTGGCAGAAGGCGCAACCCTGCTCCAAGCCTATCAACGCGCCATCCACAGTGCGGGAACTGATGCCTTTGGCGGCATCATCGCCTTCAACCACCCGCTCGATGTCGACGTGGCCAACCTTATTCTGTCCACGTTTACCGAGGTGGTGATCGCACCCCATATCACGCCACTGGCAGGGCTTATACTCAGCAAAAAGCCACAGATGCGGGTGCTGGCAGCGGGCGGACTGCCCAACCCGCGCGAACCCTACATCACCAGCATCAGTATCGCCGCAGGCATTCTTACCCAGCAGGCCGATACCATGGTGGTGGACGATATGCCCCTGCATGTGGTTACCCACCGCGCGCCCACTGTGGAAGAAATGGCCGACCTCAAAATGGCCTATCGCATTGTCAAACATGCCAAATCCAACGCCATTGTGTTGGCGGCAAATGGCGCCACGGTGGGCATTGGCTGCGGCCAAACCAGCCGTGTGCAAGCGGTGCATGTGGCGGCTGATAAGGCCGCACAACTTGGTTGCACCTCTTACGTGATGGCGTCCAATGCCTTCTTCCCCTTCCCCGATGGGGTTGAGCAACCCGCTGCACCTTACGCCACGGCGGTCATTCAACCGGGCGGTTCCAAGCGCGATGCCGAGGTGATTGCCGCCGCCAATGCCCGCAATATGGCCATGGTCTTCACGGGATATCGGCACTTCAAGCACGCTTAAAGCAGGCTGGCAGGGATTTTTTTCAATCCCTGCCATTTTTTTGTTGACACCGCGCATACAATCGCTTACAAATAACTTTACACAAAAACGATGGCTCATCCCAACGTCCCGTTTACCAAAAAAGCTCAGAAAGTTGATTCGCCCCGTGTTGCAGCCTTTACGGCGCATCCTTTGGCTAGAGTCAGCTTTCTCAGACCCCGACAGAGTGCGGCGATTATCTCCTTTTGCACCCCCCCGCCCCCCGTGCGGCCCCAGCAAAAGTTAGCGCTGCCCCGCGCTGCAGATAATTGACCCTCTGTCGGGGTCTTGCCTTTCCATAAAGCCCATAGCCAGCCTTGGTTGTGGGCTTTATCGGGGCCAGAGAGTGGATTCTCTTTCCTCGCCCAAGCAGGTGTGCATAACTTGCTTGAAGCGTCCACTGAGAGCGCCGCCACTCTCCTGGCCCCGACCAATTCAAAGCCGCCCTTAGGGGCGGCTTTGTTGTTTAGGCAGCAGGCGCCTCTATACGCGGGAAAAGCCCTGCGGGCGCAGGTAAAACAGCCCCTGTGGTCAGCGCTGGCACCGTGGTGAGGGCACTCAGTGGCGTTGCCTCTAAGCCCAGCAATGCCAGCATCGCTGCGGCTTTTTCAGGCATAAACGCTTGTAATAACACCGCAATCACGCGCTGCGCTTCCATCAGCACCCGCAGCACATGGGCCATGCGTTGTTCATCGGTTTTTTTCAGCTGCCATGGGGCTTGGCGGTCCATGTACACGTTGGCAGCAATCACAATTTCCCAAATGGTTTCAAGGGCTTTGTGAAAAGCCAAGGTATTCATATGCGTGCGCACTTTGGCAGGTGCGGCGCGCATCAATTCCATAAAGGTATCGTCTTCCGCATCCATGGCGCCCATGGCGGGCACTTGGGCGTTGCAGTTTTTATTCACCATGGCTAATACGCGTTGAAACATATTGCCTAGCTCGTTTGCCAAGTCCACATTCACGCGTCCAATCAAGCGGTTACGCACAAAATCGCCATCGTTACCAAAGGGCACTTCACGCAGCAAAAAGTAACGGATGGGGTCTACGCCAAACTCCGCCGTCAGTGCCGCGGGGTCCACCACATTGCCGAACGATTTGCTCATTTTTTTGCCTTCGCTCGTCCACCAGCCGTGGGCAAAAACTTGCTGCGGCACAGGCAACTCAGCGCCCATCAAAAACGCGGGCCAATACACAGCATGAAAACGCAAAATATCCTTGCCCACCACATGAATGGCTGGCCAATATTTCCATTTACTTTCAGCATCTTGGTTGGGGTATCCTAATGCAGTAATGTAATTGGTTAAGGCATCAATCCACACATACATCACATGCTTAGGGTCGTTCGGCACGGGCACACCCCAATTGAAGGTGGTGCGGGAAATGCTCAGGTCTTGCAGGCCACCTTTCACAAAGCTCACCACCTCATTGCGGCGGCTTTCGGGTTGGATAAAATTGGGGTTTTTCTTATATAATTCCAATAACTTATCACCAAAAGCCGACAGCTTGAAAAAGTAACTTTCTTCTTCCATCCACTCCACGGGGTGGCCGCTGGGCGCTTTGCCTTCCACCAATTCACTTTCATCGTAATACGCTTCATCGCTCACGCAATACCAGCCGCTGTAGGTGGCTTTATAAATCCAGCCTTTTTCCTGTAATTTCAACCACAACGCTTGCACGCCAGCCTTGTGGCGTTCTTCTGTGGTACGGATAAAATCGTCGTTACTTAAGTTTAACATGGGCGTTAAGGTACGGAATTGCTTGGACATTTCGTCCACATACGCCTGCGGGGTTACGCCCGCTTCTTCCGCCTTGCGTTGCAGCTTTAAACCGTGCTCATCGGTGCCAGTTAAAAAGTAGGTATCTTTGCCGTCAAGCCGTTGAAAACGTGCATAAACATCGGCCGCAAGGCTGGTGTATGCACTGCCCAAATGGGGTGCCCCGCTGGGGTAATAAATGGGGGTGGTAATGTAGGCGGTTTGGGCGTTTTTCATGCTTCTGTTTTATGCTTTTTTAGGGTTGTACGCAACAGAAAAACACCGCAAGCGGGCGATGTTTTTTCTTATAAAAGCAACGAGTTAGGCTATTCCTCGTCGTTGCTCTCAACGGTATTGAGCAAGAAACGCAAGGTAAAGCGCATGGTTTCTTGCATGTAAAAGTCTATTCTTGCCTTTATTATCTGATAGTTAGCTTCACTTTCTGGGATGCGATACATGGCGTGGGCATCGTCTTTTTGCACCCCTTCCATCTCGGCCAGCGCTTGCTCTAAATTGGCGTAAAAACAGCCGTTCAGGTAGTACAGGTTGGTGAACAAAATCCCATCGACATTCAACATGTTGCTGGTAATTTGGCCGCCAAATTTTTGCAGCAATTTGCCGCCCGTGGTGGCACCTTCATCTAACGCCACCCAATCCACTTCGTTTTTCGCCAAAATATCGTCGGAAAGAAAGTCGTTCTCGAACAACCAGCGCAGATAAAAACCAATATAAACAGCCACTTGCTCGGGCTTAATGTCTTTGGCGATATCGCCTTTCATGTGCCAATCTAGGCTATCGTAAATAATCGGCTCCATCACGGCTCTCCTTTTTAAGATGTTGGTTTAGCGGGGGTTTTGCCACAGCGGTTGTAGGCTCCGCAGGGCATGTTCTACCACCCATGCACCCGTTAGGTTATGCGATTCCATTTTACCCCGCAAGCTCTCTAGCTGGGCATAGGTTTCAGCGGTTGACAGGTGTGGCATTTTGCGCACACGCAAGGCCAATTGGCGCAGCAAAATATCCAAAGCCAAGCCAGCGTCTTTGCCCAATTTATCGCCCACCGCCACGGGGTTGGCATCGCCATGCAGGGCTTTGAGGAGCAAATTGGCGGCCTGCGCCCCTTCCCGCCCCAACAGCAGCGCTTGGCCTGGGCTGCCTGCGGCGTGGGCGGCCAGTAATTCCACTTCGCTGGGGGTGGCATCGGGCAGGGTGGCCGCTAAAATATCCTTTGTTTCTGAAGCACTTAGCTCCTCAACTTTCAGCTTGCGGCAGCGGGAAAGAATGGTGGGCAATACGCGAAACAAGTTATGCGCCAGCACAATAAAATAGATGTTTTTGCCTGGCTCTTCCAAGGTTTTGAGCAGCACGTTGGCGGCTTCCTCGCCCAACTCATCCGCCGCATCCACAATCATCACGCGGTTGCCATCGGCCGCCATAGAAAGCTGGCTCAGCACCTCGCGCGCTTGCTCTATCTTAATGGTTTTATTCTCTTTTTCCTTGGTAAAACCTTTTTCAAGCACCATGTAATCGGCACAGGCGCCCGCCTCAATTTGCGGCAGCAACGGGTGGTTGGGCGTGGGGGTGAGCTTGCCGCCCACCAAACCGCCGCCACACAACAGCACGCGGGCCAGCACCTCGGCCAATTTGCGCTTACCAATGCCTTGTTGCCCATGCAAAATCAACGCGTGCGGAAAGCGCCCACTGGCCAGCATTTCCGCCAATGTGGCTTGGGTTTTTTGGTGACCAATCATATTCATAACTGTACTATATACCATAGCCGCGTTGCCATCTAGCCGCTTGTTTGGCAGTACATAATGAGGGTTGCATTGGCAATTTTTGCACGAAAAAGGAGGGCTTGCGCCCTCCTTATCCATTAGTTCAGCCGTAACTTTTTAGCGGCCAAATAAAAGAAGGCCATGAAGGCTTCTTTGTTGGGGTTTCAAACTGCTTAAGATAAGCAGCTTTGTCCACAGGCCCCTGATATTTAAGGGCCTCTTCGTAGAGCCAACCAAGCACCGCTTGCTTGCCCTCGTTGACGGGTATACCCAGCATTCTCGCCGTTGGCCCGGTTATGTGAAGGCAATCATCTTTGCTCCAGCCAACAGCCAGAACACTGCCGCCTGCGGGAAGCGTTTCTTTATCGGTCTCGACGTAGAATACAGGTACGACAAACCTGTCGATGCCAACACACAGCTGGCCACGGTCAGAGAAAAATGGCGTCATAACACGCTTCTCCAATGGTTAAGATGGCTCACTCCGCCGGATGGCGGGGCTGGGGGTGCATATAGGGTGGCAACTTAATCTTTACAATGCCTTCATCTTACAATTTGTTGAAAATAAGCAACAGCGTAGTGGGAATTATGCGTGGGGGGTTGGCAGAACCATAGCAAGTGGGCATACTTACGGGTGTAAAAAGAAAGAAATCTTATGCCCACTATTGAATCGACCCCCGCATTTGTTAAAAAAGTTTATGCCACCAGCCGCAAAAATTTGGCGGTGATTCGCAAGCGCCTGAAGCGCCCGCTGACGTTGACGGAGAAGATTTTGTACGGCCACTTGGATAATGCCAAAACGGCAGATTTGACCCGTGGCACGGCGTATATTGATACGCGGCCTGACCGCGTGGCGTTCCAAGACGCCACCGCGCAAATGGCCATTTTGCAGTTTATGCAGGCGCAAAAAGATGAAGCGGCTGTGCCTGTAACGGTGCACTGCGACCACTTGATACGCGCCCACGTTGGCGCTGAAAAAGACTTGAGCTTGGCGAACAATGAGAACAGCGAAGTGTATAAGTTCCTCTCTAGCGCCAGCCAGCGTTATGGCTTTGGCTTTTGGAAACCCGGTAGCGGGATTATCCACCAAGTGGTGTTGGAGCAGTATGCTTTCCCGGGCCTGATGATGCTCGGCACCGATAGCCACACCCCCAACGCGGGCGGTTTGGGTGCGTTTGCCAGCGGTGTGGGCGGCGCCGATGCCGTGGACGTGATGGTGGGTTTGCCATGGGAAGTACTGCACCCTGAAATTGTGGGCGTGCGCCTGAAAGGCAAGCTGAAAGGCTGGGCTGCCCCGAAGGATGTGATTTTGAAGTTGTTGGATATTCTGACCGTAAAGGGCGGCACCAACCGCGTGATTGAGTATTTTGGCTCGGGTGTCAAAAACCTTTCGGCCACGGGGCGTGCCACCATTTGTAATATGGGTGCGGAGTTGGGTGCGACGACATCTGTGTTCCCCTACGACGAACGCATGGCTACTTATTTGGAAAGCACAGGCCGCAAAAACTTTGTGAAAATTATTGAAGAGAACATGGACTTGGTGACGCCCGATGCCGAAGTGGTGAAGGCGCCCAAGAAGTTCTACGACGTGGTGATTGACATTGATTTGAGCGAGCTGGAGCCACACGTTGTGGGCCCCCACACGCCCGATTTGGCCGCACCCGTAGGCAAAATGAAAAAGCATTTGAGCAGCAAAAAAGTGAAGGCGTTGACGGGCGGCATTGATGCGCCGAGCAACCTCACCTTTGCCCTCATCGGCAGCTGCACCAACAGCAGCTATGAAGATATGGGCCGCATCAGCGTGATGGCTGATGCCTTGCTGGCCAAAGGTATCAAGCTAAAAACCAAGCTGATGATTACGCCCGGCAGCGAGCAAGTGCGCGCCACCATTGCCCGCGATGGCCAAATGGCCAAGCTGGAAAAGCTGGGCGCCATTGTGCTGACCAACGCCTGCGGCCCTTGCATTGGCATGTGGCGACGCGACGATGTGAAAGAAGGCACGCCCAACAGCATCATCAGCAGCTACAACCGCAACTTCCCCAAACGGAACGATGGGTACGCCAGCACCTGTTCCTTCATTGCCAGCCCCGAAACGGTGTTGGCGTATGCGGTGTTTGGCCAGCTGGATATGAACCCCTTTACGGCTAAAATTAAAGGCAAAGATGGCAAGACGTTCACGCTAGATAGCCTTGCCCCCAAAAAAGCCGTGGACGAAGTGCCCACCAAAGGCTTTGTGAAGGACGAAGACGGCTACCAAGGGCCCGACGCCAAAGCCAAAAAAGTGGCCGTGGCGGTAGACCCCAAGAGCGACCGTTTGCAAGTGCTGAAACCTTTCGACACATGGAATGGCAAAGACTATGTGAAACTGCCCTTACTGGTGAAAGTAAAAGGCAAATGCACGACTGACCACATTAGCCCCGCTGGCCCATGGCTGAAGTACCGTGGCCACTTGGATAATATTTCCAACAACATGCTCATTGGTTCCGTCAACGCCTTTACGGGTGAAGTGGGCAAAACCAAAAGCCAGCTGGATGGCAAAGTGGGCAACGTGAGCGACGTGGCCCGCGCCTACAAAGCCAAAGGCCAAGGCTGGGTGGTGGTTGGCGATGAAAATTACGGCGAAGGTTCATCGCGCGAGCACGCCGCCATGAGCCCCCGTTTGCTGGGCGCGCGGGTGGTGATTACCCGCAGCTTTGCGCGGATTCACCAAACCAACTTGAAAAAGCAAGGTATTCTGCCCCTCACCTTTGCCAACCCCAAGGACTATGACTTGGTGCAGGAAGCGGATAGCCTGAGCTTCCACAACCTGAGCAAGCTGATGCCCGGCAAGCCTGTGGAGTGCACACTGCACCATAAGGATGGCAGCACGCAAACCATTAAGCTCAACCATACCTTCAACGCCGAGCAGTTGAAGTGGTTTGTGGCGGGCAGTGCGTTGAATGCGATGAAAAAATAAACTCAGTAACCACATCAAAAAGCCCCTTTGGGGCTTTTTGATGTGGTTACTCACCATTCATAACCAAATTCCAATTTATGTTATACCCAGCAGCTTGCAATTCTTTTGCCAAAGCCATCTTCCAAGCATTGGAATTATCAAAAGAAGTCCATACGATACCTAAAATATCTGACGGTATTTCAATATCTTCACATTTCAATGCACAAACTCTTTCTCTGCCTAATTTACCTATAAAATACCCAAGTTCGAGAATAACATTTTGCCTCGCTCTTTTGGCATACTTCCCTTTTTCTACTTCTGCTTTAATACCACCACAATCATCTGGTGTAAGCAGCACCAATGCAAAACCAACGTTTGAATTTTTTTCAAATTTTTCAATAAGAGTGCTACCACGGTTAGCTTGTTCATGAAGAATAATTGGCTTTAATCCAATTTTCTCTATAAATCTAGCAAGCGCTTCTCTTGGGGCACTTTCATGTCCATGCACAATAAATACATCTGTATTAACTATTTGGGCAATACCATCCACTGTAATTTGCTCAAATTCAGGCACGTCAACAATTTCGTCGAATTGTTCTTGCAATGATTTTTTTGCTTCTCGTAATAGCGCTAATGAATTGTTTTTACAATGCTCCAAGCTTTCTTGAATTGTATTGAAAGGAATTCTCCCATATACGCTTAACGGCCATGAAAAGTGCGCTGCCCCAACGTAGCGTTTATATTTAAAAGAACCTTCGCCAAAAGTTTGTTCTAAGCAATCTTCAATCGAAGCCGTTAAAGCTTTTGTTTTTGACGAAGCTTCGCTTGTATTTTGCAAAGCAAGAGGATCAAAAGCTAACAATTCTTCAATACGCCTATTTATGCGCTGGATTCCTTTATTCAAATCTTTCTTTGATAAAGATTGTATGGCTTTTTCTGTATGGTTTCTCATTAATATCTAATTGTAATCTGACAAATATATGGGTGAAAGAAAAATACTTCATACTCAATACTATAATGCTAGCTTAGTAAGCATCGCCCCGCACATCGGCGGGGCGAATTTTACGGCGGGCGCTTTTGTGCGCTGCCTTTTTGCGGCCATCGGGCAACACTTTGGCGCGGTACTGGCC
>JBAQUW010000189.1:0-6793 GCA_049297755.1 Alphaproteobacteria bacterium | reverse complement strand
CCATAGTGTTTGCTCTCACCATGCTGGTGTTTTGCCGATAAAGATTGATTCGCACATCGCCTAACATAATAATACTTTAAAGCAACTCTGGTTGCCGAGCAACTCAAAGGTATGGAATGAACAAATATACCCCCCACCATGACTAAACAAACCCTGCCATGGCGCGTGCTTATTTTTGCAGTGCTGCTGCTGGGCATGGTGTTGGCGGCGTGGGGTGGGTTGTATCTCATGCACAGCGAAAAAGAACGCTGGGAAGAAAGTTTGACCACGCAAGCTGAGCGTCATTTGGCAGTGGTAACTGCCCGTTGGCGTGAGCTGGATGTGCATATGAAAGGTGTCGAGCAGCAGATGCGGGCTGCCGATATTATCGACGAGCCGACCTTCCGCCAATTGGCCAAGCAAGTGCAGGCGGCTATGCCTGCGGTGCAGGCTATGGTGTATCTGCCGCCTGCTGGGGTGGCGGGACAGGGGAGTGTATCTTTTGTTTTTCCAAATACGCCAGCGGTAGAGCGCATTGAAAGTGCCGTGCGCCAAAGTGGCCAGCAAGGGCAGTTGCCCGCCGAGGCCTTTAGCGCCGTGCTGCCTGTGTTGGCTAATGCCAAATTAACCCCCCAACAGTTACTGCTGGCGCGCCGCTTGGGTGGCAGTGCTGAAGCGGGTATGGTTTATGCGTTGCTCGATGTGGTGCAGCTGACACGCTTTGACAGCCAGCCCCCCCATTCAGGTTTAACGGTGCGTGTGCAGGTGAACGAGGCGCCCGTGTTGGCCACCGACGTGGTGCCCTTAGCGGGCAAAACTGCCGCTGGTGTGGTGCCCAGTGGCACCTTCCGTGTGGCCCGTGAACTGGTGTGGGCGCAGGCCGATTGGCAGCTGACGTGGCTGTTTGATGCCGCTGCCAGCGGCGGCATTAAATGGTGGCCGGGTGTGGCTGTGATGATTGCAGGTGTTGTAATGAGTCTTACCTTTGGGTGGATGGTGTGGGCGCAGCAAGGCTTAAGCGAAATGGTGCACCAACAAGTGGTAGAGCGCACGCACCAGCTTGAGCAAGCCAGCCGACGTTTTCGGCTGATTACCGATAATGCCTACGACCTGATTGGCATGTGCGGCACCACAGGCGTGTTGGAATATGTCAACAGCGCTTACCACCGCGTGCTGGGTTATGGACGCGATGATTTACGTGGCCGTAGCTTGGCCGAAATTGTGCACCCGCAAGATGTTGATATTTTTCAAGCCATGTTGGTGGATGTGTTGAAAGGCCAAAATGCCGTAGAATTCACCCTGCGCATGCGCCAAAAAAATGGCCAATATGTATTTATGGAAGGGGTGGCCAAAGGCCTGCACGACCCCAACTGGAAAGTGAAAAGCATTGTGCTGCATTGCCGCGATGTGACGGCTCGCCGCCAATTTGCTGAAGATTTAGCCCGTAGTGAACAACGCTTCCGCGACTTTGCTGATAGCTCGGCCGACTGGCTGTGGGAAGTGGATGGTGCGTTGCGCTTCACCTATCTTTCACCTGGTGTCACGCGCGTGCTGGGGCACGAGCCTGCGGTGATGCTGGGCCGCCCGTTGTTTGCCGCGTTGTTTGATACCGCAACCGACCCCACGCGTGAGCTGATGGAAAGCCGCATTCAGCGCCAACAACCCTACCGTGATATTGAGTTTTGGACACGCACCAAGAGCGGCGAAAAAGTGTGCATTCGCATTTCTGGCGTGCCTGTCTTTAAAGGCAATAACGAATTTAGTGGCTACCGTGGTGTGGCCACCAATATTACAGCCAGTAAAATCGACCGCGACAATATGTTCCGCTTGGCCACAACCGACCACTTGACAGGTCTGCTCAATCGTCGCCGCTTTATGGAGGAGTTAGAGCGCTCGGTTAGCCTTGCCCGCCGCCACAAAACCAAAGGCGTGCTCATGTTTATCGACCTTGACCGCTTTAAGGAAATTAACGATACCCACGGCCACGAGGCGGGCGACCAAATTTTGCGTGGCATTACCGATATTTTGAAAAAATCGTTCCGTAGCACCGATATTGTGGCGCGTTTGGGTGGCGATGAATTTGCCGTGATTATGCATAATATAGATGTGGCCCGCGCCCAAGCCAAAGTGGAAGAAGTGATAGAGCGCATGAACAGCTTTGAAGTGAAATATAAAGAAGCCCGCTTAAGCGTGACCATGAGTGCAGGTATGATTGTGTACCCGCAAGAAAACAAAGACGGCGAAGAGCTGATGATGACGGCCGATTTGGCCATGTATCGCGCCAAAGACCTTGGCCGTAACCGCATGTTTGTGGATGTGGAAGACGATACCGACAACACCCAAAACAGCGTGCGCGCGCAACTGAAATGGGTGAACCGCCTGCGCGTGTGTTTGGAAACCGGCGATTTTGAAATGCACTTTCAGCCGCTTGTCTCTGCCCATAAACACCACCGTCCGTTGTTCGAGGCCTTGCTGCGTATTTATGACGAAGACGGCAAAATGGGCTCGCCCGCATTATATATTGATGCCGCAGAACACTTTGGCTTGATTCAAGAATTGGATTTAAGTGTGGTGGAGCGCTGTTTTAAAATTCAGCAAGATTTGCAGCGCGATGGCATTATGGCCGACTTTAGCATCAACCTCTCCAGCCGGAGTTTGGGCGACCCCGAAGTGATGAAAGCCGTGCACGAACTGAAAGACAAATATACCTTTAGCCCTAACCATGTGATGTTTGAAGTGACCGAAACCATGGCGCTGCTCGACCCCAACAGCCGCCGTGATATTGGCGAAATTCATGGGTTTATTAACGATTTGCGCGGCATGGGCTTCCGCTTTGCGATTGATGACTTTGGCACAGGCTTCTCCTCGTTCGACTACCTGCGTCTGTTGCCCATTGACGTGGTGAAAATTGATGGCGCGTATGTGAAAGACTTGGAACACAACAAAAAATCGCGCGTGTTTTTAGAAGCGATGGTGATGATGTGCCATGGCTTGGATATTCAAACCGTGGCTGAATTTGTAGAAAACGAAGCTATTTTAGATATATTGCTGGAGTTGAATGTGGACTACGCCCAAGGCTGGCATTTGGGCAAACCTATTTTGGATATTCGTGGCCTTACGGCAGCTTATACGGGCAAGCGCATGGTCGATTGGACTAAGGGGAATAAGGTGATGATGCCACAGCCTGCTCCAGCCGTAGCACCAGCATTGCCTGCGCCCAAAGCAAAAAAGACGGCGGAAAAAGGTGTGACCAAAAAAATGGCCAAAGCTGTCATAAGCAGTAAAAAAACCAAAGCGGGGTAACGGGCATGAGCTTTATCCGCACCCAGCAAAAAAATTTACGAACACTCATTGCGGATAACGCAGGCAGTTCGCTTTACGCCCATTTGGGCCTGTCGGCACTGGGCAAGTACCGCGATTTTGACATGCTGTATCAATCCTTCACCCGCACTGCCCCCGTTACCACCCATGCCAGCTTGCACCAAACTCTGCAAACCATGACAGGTATGCACGCCGATATGGCGCAAGTGTTGCTGCAACCCAAGCTCACCAGCGCCCAACCCTTGTTGGGGCTCAGCTATATGGGGCACGATGTTGTCCCTGTGGCGCCTGTACTCAAAACCGAATGGGACGCGCTACAAGCACGGTTATTGGCGCTTATGGCCGAGCAAAAAATTGAAGATGCAACGCATATTTTTGCCCTGTTTAACACGCATCCGGGTAGTGGCCGCAGCCCGCAGGCCCCCAAGGAAATCGAAAAACATCTGCTGCGTGGCCGCACATGGTGGGGCAAAAGCAAATATGTGCAAGATGTGGATGCCCAAAACGATGAAGCCAGAAGTAGCCACCAGCACATGCTGGCCTTTTACCACCAGCTGCAAAAAGTGGGCAAGCAGGTGCATATTTTGTTGGCCGAACCCCGCTACCTCACCCACTTTGCGCTGTTTGTGGCGCGGCAAGAAGGCCGCTTTGTGCCGCTGAAAGAACTGTGCCCCAACATCAAAGTGTATTGTCCCTTGGGTGTGGTGATTAGCCCGTATCGCACCGAACTTGCTTACTTTTTCCGTGATTTGCCGCACCTCAAACAAATTCGTCTGGTGCTCGATGCCACGGGGCTCTTGGCCATTCAAGACGATATCAACCTTGGCCGCCGCTTTACTGTGCTGCCCGAAAGCTCCAGCTTTTTTGAGTTTATTCCCGAGAGTGATGTTGACCCCAGTGGCCGCCTCTATCGCAACTTTAAACGCCTACATGCGGGGCAGATTGAGGTGGGAAAAAGTTACCTCATTCTCATCAGCAACATGGCGGGGCTTACCGCTTACAACACGGGTTGGGTGGTGAAGGTGGCGGAAGTGGAACCTTTCCGCTTTGTGGTGATGCGTAATTTAGAAAGCCTGAATGCGTTTGGCGAAGGGGTGGCGGTGGATGTGATAGCCCGCACCGTGCAAAATATTAACGACACCATGGCCAGCCACGGCATGTTTGTGCGCGATTTTATGGTGGGTGCCAATGTGGCCAAACGTTACCACCGCTGGGTGTTGGAGCTCTCGCGCCCTGTGAACACCATAGATAAAACCTTACTCAAAGCCATTGCCAAACGGGTGCTGGCCGATATGGAAACCAATGTGCCCAGCTATCAACATGCCTTGCGCAATGGCGCGTTCCATTTGCCAGAATTTAGCTTTGTGCCCGTGGGTACATTCTCCAGCATGCCCGATACGTTTGAATTTAACTGGGTCGATAATTCAGAAAGCGGCGAAAAAATCACCGCCGTGCTCACCCTCGCTGCCCAAACGGCCACTACCTTTAAGGGCGAGGAGTTTTTATAAAGTTCCGATTTTGCTTTTTTTATATGGTTAACATTGCTATTCTTCAGGCAAGGGAAAAAGATATTTTATATATAACAAGAAAGGCCATTGAATGTTCGACATTATTTTTGCGCGTATGAGCAACCGCACCCTGCGTAAAATCAACGTGGTGTTGGTAGAAGAAAAAAACAAACTCACGCCCGCAGCCCAACAGGTGAATGAAGCACTAGATGGTCAATTGCTTCGCACCCTCAAAGCTGCAGGTTTTGCTGGCGAAAAAGGCCAGGTGGAATGCCTGCTGGGGCTCGATAAAAACGAGGTAGAAGGGGTGATTGCTCTGGGCGTTGGTAAATTGGCCAAGCTGGACAATGGCGCGTGGCTTAAATTGGGCATTCAACTGGCGCAAAAACTCGATGCGCTGAAATTAAAAGACGTGGCCATTTTGTTGGGTGAATTGGAAAGCCAACCCGCCACTCAAGCGGCCGCCCAAGCCATGACTGAGGGGCTCATGTTGGGTAGCTATCGCTTCGATACCTATAAATCGAAGAAAAAAGACGAGGCGACATTGAAGCGCGTGACGCTGTTTGTGGATGGCCGTAGTGCCCGCCTGCTGGAAGAAAACATGCCCCATACCACGGCCTTGATAGAAGCCAATACTGTGGCGCGAGAAGTGGTGAATTTGCCGCCCAACGTCGTCAACCCCCAATATTTGGCGGAAGAAGCCAAAAAACTCAGCAAACTTGGCGTGAAGGTTGAGGTGTTGGAAGAAAAAGAACTCACCAAACTGGGCATGAACCTGATGATGGCCGTGGGCAAGGGGGCCGATGTGGCCGACCAACCGCGCCTCATCATCATGAAGTGGGAAGGCGCTGGCAAAGGCCAGCCAACCCGCGCCATTGTGGGCAAAGGGGTGACGTTTGATACGGGCGGCTACAGCCTGAAACCCAGTGACAGCATGGTGAACATGAAGTGCGATATGGCAGGCAGTGCCGCCGTGCTAGGCACCATGATGGCCATTGCCAAAATGAAGCTGCCACTGAACGTGGTGGGGGTGATGGGCTGTGCGAAAAACATGATTTCGCACAACGCCTTTACGCCCGACGATGTGTATAAAGGCTATAACGGCAAAACCGTGGAAGTGGGCAATACCGATGCCGAAGGCCGCATGGTACTGGCCGATGCCATTGCCTACACCGTGGATAAATATGAACCGACTGAATTGATTGATTTGGCCACCCTCACAGGGGCCTGCATGGTGGCCTTGGCCGCGCAATATGGCGGCTTGTTTAGCGATACCGACCGCTTGGCGAATGCCTTGGCCAAAGCAGGCGATGACGTGGGCGAACGCCTGTGGCGCATGCCCGTGGACGATGCCTTTTTGGCCAAAAGCGAGGTGGCCGATATGAACAACGCCGGCAGCCGCTGGGGTGGTGCCAGTATTGGCGCGGTGTTTATTAAGCAATTTATTGGCAAAACCCCTTGGGCGCACTTGGATATTGCCGGCATGGCGTTCAGCGAAAAAGCTGCAACACCTTTCCTGCCCCTGAAAGGTGCCAATGGTTATGGCGTGCGCTTGCTGGTGAATTATTTAAAAGCGGAAGCCGCCAAACAGGCCGAGCTGGAAAACCCCAAACGCAAGCGCCGTGGTCGCCCCCGCAAGGCGGCCTAATGCCAACGCTCGAAAATACCCTGCGCAACGCCGTGCGCCAATTGTTGGCGTGCGGGGTTGAGGCGGCCATGGTGGAAGCCTCCGCCCTGTTGTTCCGCGCCACAGGGGCGACAAAGCTAGAGGTGATGCTGGATGGTGCACGGCCACTCACGCCCGACCAAACCGAGCATTTTCAGGAGCTACTCACCCGCCGCCTGAACCACGAGCCGCTGGCCTACATATTAGGCGAGCAAGACTTTTGGGGGCTTACCTTTAAAGTGCGGCCAGGGGTGCTGATTCCCCGTGCTGATACTGAAACACTCATCGCCACCATTCTGGCCCTGCTGCCTGATAAAAA
>JBAQUW010000188.1:0-11515 GCA_049297755.1 Alphaproteobacteria bacterium | reverse complement strand
CCACACCCCTTGACGCCGCCCCGTGCGTATACTATATGCAGAGCCACTACCCCGAAACATCAGAAAAAAGGACTTTTCGCATGCCGAACACCACCGTCATGGCCGCCATCAGTATTGCGGCCGCCGAAGCGCACCAAGGCCTCACCGCCCAGCGGTACGAGGCCTTCCGTAACCAACTCCCTGAGGAGGATGTGGACAACCATTGCGGCCGCCCCTGCATGGGGCTGCACCAGCCCACAGGGCTGCCCGTGGTGGCCAACTACGCTATGGCCGACACCATCGCCGCCCTCAGCTCGGCCGCCTACGCCGCCCTGAAGGCTGACTATGCACAGCAGGGGTTCACCCTCAGCTGTGAAATCACCCTCACGGCGGCGCTGACCGATGACGCCCTCCGCTACAGCCGCGGCTACAAAGGCGGTGAAGGCCCCGGCATCTTCATCACCCGCGCCTCATGCGAGGTGATGGTGAACATCACCGTGGCCGACGCCGCCCAAGCCGCCGCCTAAGCGTAAGCCCCCTTCACAGCTAAGGGGGCTTACGTCTCACTTCAGCTGCAACATCACAGGAGACTTCCATGAGCACACTGCTCAACGCCGTCACCCAAGCGGCCAGCCTGAAAAGGGCGGGCCTTGAGGGCACAGTGAATGTCAACATTTCCAGCAAATCGAAGGAATTGTCTGGCACCTACACCTTGGCCGAGGCCGACAAGCTGCTGAGCAGCCATGGCTATCGGGCACTGATGACCCAAGTGTGGAAGCAAGGTTACACGCTCAGCTGCACCTTTCAGGTCTGCTGCAGGCTCACCCCCGCGCACTTTGGCCCCAACGGCCAAATCACCCTGCCAGCGGGTGATACCCCCTGCAAGGTGACGGTGCACATCGCCTGCCGCAAAACGAACCGCCGCACCGCCTAAGCCAATGCCCGCCCCACACAGGGCGGGCATTGTGCTTGCGGCACGGCTTATTTTCGGCTAAACAGCGTTATCTTACCCTTTTTGGAGTATTCCCCATGATTGAAATGTTTGAACCCACCCCCCACATGACGCTGGCAGATCAGTTTAAGCAAGCTCTCGATTTTGCCGAGCAAGGCCGCCCTGTAACCAGCCTGTTCCGCGAAACGCTGGAAGACCTGCAAAACTACCTGCGCAGCGCTGATTACATCGTTTTTCAAACCCGCGCAGAACGGCTAAAGCTCACGCCCACGCTCACAATCAGCGTCACCAGCACACTCACGCCAGAAGCGCTGGCCCCACGCGGCAAGCTGTTCCAAGGCATACGCCTCACCCATGGCAGCTGTGGGCTCTGCCTCACCTTCGCACCCACCGCCTAACCCTCCGCCCACCGCAAGGTGGGCATTT
Organism: Alphaproteobacteria bacterium; assembly: GCA_049297755.1. GTDB lineage: Bacteria > Pseudomonadota > Alphaproteobacteria > UBA2136 > JAPPOO01 > JBAQUW01. The sequence goes on along the minus strand of JBAQUW010000188.1, from coordinate 10,158 downwards.
TTTATGCATCTCTCTTGAAATGTATTTATCTGCGCCCCATATACCGCCCTAGGTACAGGGTTTACCCAAACCCGCATCTGCCCACCACGGGTTGCTTAAAAGCAGGCCCGTCGGGCCTTTCCTTTTCTGCCATGTGCAAACATGTGATGTTTTGTTGTACCGAGACGGTGTCATGGTTCACCGCAATTGCCAATGGAGGCAATAATGACGACCAAGGCCACGCTTATCAAAGACTACCCCAAGGGCTACGACATGGACGAAATCCTCGCCCATGCCATTGTAGCGGCAATCCGCTTCGAGAATGAAAGAAAGTCGAAGCGGGCCAACATGCGGAGTTATGTGTGGGCACAACTGGCCACGTCAACGAAGTGCCACTTCGGCGACGAGCATTGCAAACTCGTCGAGCGTGCCCTGCATCTCGAGCAGGGCCCTTCCAAGCAACTGTGGCTTCAGGCCGCACAGCTTGAAGGACGCACGCTGTGGTTTTACTACCTGCTAGCCCAAGGAGTCGCGGCGGTGCCCAACATCGCCCCGAACTTCCCTGCCATCTTCCGAGAAAACATGCTGCATAAGCTGATGGAAGTTGCCCAGCAGAAGCACATCCCCTTGTTGGCGCTGCTGCACTACGACTGCGGGCTCATCTCGCAGATTGGCAACAATAACCGCCCTAACACCTCGCCTGAGGCATGGGAGGCGGCCCTCTACGGGCTGCTGAACGCGCTAACCGCGCATGGTGCAGACGGCTGCTGGCAAGCGCCACAGCGGCTGGTATTGCCGAAGGGGTACCAGGTGCACTTCGGCACCTCACCCGCCATCGATGCCGAGGGCAACCCTGGCATTCTGGTGTATGTAAATAGCGGAGCGCCCGTGCTCATCCTCAACCTCAAGGGGCGCGAGCTCCTGTGGACGGCGGAGGATGCCGAAGCGCTGTACGCCCACCTGCAGCAGAGCTAACCCCCACTATCCCGCCCCCCTTGCGCGTAGCAAGGGGGGCGGGCTTCTTATTTGGTAATCCCCGTAAACTTCACTTCCCGCTCTAGCATAATCCCTTGCGTTTCCAATACTTTGGCTTCCACCATGTTCGAAAGTTCGTCCAAATCCGTCGCCGTAGCGCCACCCGTATTGATGAAAAAATTGCTGTGTTTTTCACTCACCTGCGCGCCGCCATGGGCAAGGCCACGACAACCGGCGGCATCCACCACCTTCCACGCACTCAGCTTCACGCCGTTGTGCACAGGGTTCTTAAACCAACTGCCACTGCTGGGTTTATCCAGCGGTTGGCTGTTGCGGCGTTCGGTGTTAATGCGGCTCATTTCGGCCCGAATTTCCTCCTTATCGCCTGCCTTTAAGGCAAAGGTAGCCGCAGTAAACAGCCAATTGGCAGGCAATTGGCTGTGGCGGTAGCTGTAATGCAGCTCGGCAGGGTTCAGGGTTTTGGCTTCGCCTTTATCCGTCAACACCTCAATCGCTGTCACAAAATCAGCGGTTTCGTGGCCATAGCAGCCCGCATTCATGCGCAGGGCGCCGCCAATGCTGCCGGGAATACCCGCATAAAAGGCCAAGCCTGCCAGCCCCGCTTCACGCGCTGCCCGCGCCGCTTTGCCGCAAGTGGCGCCCGCTTGGGCGTGCATGACATTTCCCGAAATACTCACGTCATTCAATAGTTTACCTAGGGTGGTCACCACGCCTGCAATGCCGCCTTCACGGATGACTAAATTGCTCCCCTCGCCCACAATGGTGAAAGGCACATGGGCGGGTTTGTGGCGCAAAAAGTCTTGCAAATCGGCCATATCGGCAAAGTCTGCCCACACTTCGGCAGGCCCACCCACCTTCATAGTGGTGAGCGGTGCCAAGGGTTTCAGCGGCGTATAAGTGCCACGAATGGCGGGGAGCGTGTGTAAATCCATACCCCCACCATAGCCGAAACGGCGGCATTTTCCAAGGTGTCAGGTGGATTATTGCCGCAGCCTATAAAAAGGTATGAGCACCATTGCTTTGCAGTCTGCCACACTCGTTTTTGGGTTTCCTTTGTTTGCTCTCATGTTCAATGCACAATGGCGTTATTTGTCTCATTTTCAGGCCAAACGTTGTGCGCTTTTTATGGGGCTTATTCTACTGGGCGGCCCTGCCACAGAGGTGTTTTTTAACACTGTTTATACATGGCTGTTTGGGCAGCCATTATGGGTATATCAGGCTCTACCCATTGCCGGCGGTAGCACATCGTGGTACGCATTTTTTATTTGGTCGCTTTATGGCATTAACGTGTACTTCATTGACCAACGCCTTGCTCATTCGCGCACAAAAAGGCTCCATTCCTACGCCATCAAATCGTTGATTATGGGCATTGAAGGCCCCATGTTAGAAGTGTTTTTTAACTTGGTATTTCTGGCCATTTCTGGTGGAATTTTAGTGCATTATGTTCCTGCCGACACATGGCACTTTACCTCGTGGCAAGTCATGCCTATTTATGCGTGGTGCGGCTTATGGGCCGCCATTTGGGTAGACATGTTAGACAAATATATAAGCTGGGCACTCATTGCCGCCCTTTGGGGTATGGGCATTCTTTCGCTGCTTGGCATTGCCTATTTTGGTGTTTAGTCTAGCCTGGCGCCGTTAGAAATTTCTATCACAGCCTCTAACACACGCGGAAACTCCTGAAACCCCGCCTTACTGTTCAGGTGCCCACCCGCACCAATAATGGCGGGTGCAGTACCTATGGTTTTGCAGAACTCTTGCGCCAAGGGTAGCGGCACATAGGGGTCGTCTTCTCCATGGAAAGCCTTAATTGTACGGCATAATTGCCCCAACATTTTGAGCTCAACCACGGGACGAGTGAGAAAAGTGGCGTTAAGCGTATCAAAAGATTCAATGCCAATAGCACTGTAGAAGGGCGAAACCAGCACGGCACCTTTTATCATTTGCTGGGCGGCCAAAATGTAATCAACCGCAAAAGCGCAGCCAATACTGTGGGCCACCACCACCGTGTTTTCGTTCCAAAATGGCTCGTAGGCTTGCAAAATGGCACTCCATGTTTCCAAATTTTGGCCAGCGGGAGAAGGAAAATGGGGAACAAACACCGTGTGCCCTTGGGCGGTGAGCTGTTGGTACAGCCATGGTTGCCAATTATCGAACGGGCTACCGTAAGTGCCTGAAAGAATAAAGATATTTGCCACTATTTTTCCGCCAATTCCTTGGCCATGGCGGTGCTGGTGCCAGCGCCGAGAATGAGGATGCAATCGCCGGCTTTCACGTCGAGCAATTTGCGCAAATCGTCAACGTTTTCAGCGGTTTGGTTCATCACATCTTGCTCTTTCATCAGCGCAGAAAGGGCATGGTGGTTGACGCCTTTTATTTCCGCCTCGCCTGCCGCATAGACGGGCAAAAGAATGGTTTCATCGGCAACCTTGGTTGCAGTGGCAAATTGCGCCATCAAATCGCGTAAGCGGGTGTAGCGGTGGGGCTGCACAACAGCCACCACTTTCCCCTTATGATACAAACCTTTAGCGGCTTCCACCGTGGCGGCAATTTCTGTTGGGTGGTGGCCGTAATCGTCGATAATATCAGCCCCACGGAACGTGCCCACTTTGGTGAAGCGGCGAGCGACCCCGCCAAAGGTTTCTAACCCAGCTAAGCTTTTGATTATATCGGCTTTTACGATACTGCACACGGCCATGGCGGCCAAGGCATTCAGCACATAATGGCGGCCCGGTAAATTCACCACGCAATCATCAATTTTTCCGCCGCGCACGGTGGCATCGAAAGCCATGCCAAAGCCTTGTGGCACGGGCACTTCTGCGCTCACATCGGGCAGCGTTTCGTTATCGCTCCAGCCGTAGGTGAGGGTATCAATATCCACGCTCAAAGCCATCTCAGCCAACACGGGGTCTTCGGCGCATAAAATGGCGGATTCCCTAGCGTTTAAGATGAAGGTGCGGAAGCCTTCCAGCAGTTTTTCTTCGCTGCCGAAGGTATCCATATGTTCGGGTTCAATGTTGGTGACAACCGCAATATCGTGGCGTAATTTGGTGAAACTGTTGTCGCTTTCGTCGGCCTCAACCACCAGCCAACCCTCTGATTTTTTTGGTAAAATTGCGTTCGTACCCAAGTCTTGCATCACCCCGCCGTTGATGAGGCCAACGTCTACCCCCGCCGCCTGCAGGGCTGCCCAAATGAGGCCTGTGGTGCTGGTTTTGCCGTGGGTGCCACTGACCGCTATGGTCTTGAAATGTTTCATGATTTCCGCCAAAATATCGGCACGGTGCATGATGGTGAGGCCGCGTTTTTCGGCTTCCACCAATTCCACATTGTTTGGCTTAATGGCCGTAGAAAGGACGACAACCCCTTGATTTGGAAGGTTTTTTGCATCGTGGCCGATGAAGGTTTTTACGCCTAATTTAGCCAAACGGTCGGTGTTATAACTGCTGGCGCCATCGCTACCTTGCACTTTAAACCCTTGTTTATAAAGCACTTCTGCCAGCCCGCTCATGCCAATACCGCCCATGCCAATAAAGTGGATGGGAATGCCCTTATCTGCCGCTTGTCCGAGGATTTTCATACCCCCTTGTAGCAAAAAATTGCGGTTTGGTGGAGCATTTTTTTGGAGCCGATTTGTACCAAAAAGTACATTTTGGAGCCGATCTCTCAGATATGCGAGACGGCTTGGGGAGAGGGGTAAAAGTTAACTTGTTGTTTTTAAAGGAAAAGCAAGTGTAACATTTCGGCTCCGTTTGGAATAGAACGGCATTTGGCAGCATTTACCGATTTGTACCAAAAAGTACCTATAGATTCCGCTGAAATGCCGGTGGATAATTCCACGAGGTTTCCCCACGCTGTGCTTGAGCGGGGGTCTTGGCAGGGAAACTCAGCTGTTTGTGGAAGGCGAAGAAGATCCCCGAACAAGTCTGGGCAAACGGCGTTTTGTTTGTGTAGCTCAACTCAGCAAGGGACTACTGGGTTCCCGCCTCCGCGGGAATGACGGAGTTTGGTTTATGGGATAGCACCACATAATGAGAGATGGTCGCGCGGAGTTTACCCCAGCGAAGGCTGGGGCTCGCCATGACGACATACCCCCCTTGTATAAGCCAAGCTGCCGCCCTATATGTTGGGAACTTGGGGCTTTGCCCCTTGTGTGACGTATCATTAACTTTTTTCTGGGAGAAGGCTATGACCTTTGTTCTCACACTTCAGCCCTTCGTGAAGGGCTACGGCAGCAAGATTACTGCTGAGAAGGCTGGGCTGGTTTACCAGCTCGGATTTGATGACGCTGGAAACATCGTCGTCACCGAGTGCATCGGGCCGCCGGTGCAGTACCCGTACTATTCGCATGCACCACGGCCCACCACCTTCGTCATTCTCGACTCCGACATCACCGATGCGGAGTCGACGTGGGCGTACGAAGAGGGTGATGCCCGTTACTGCTACGGCATCGACGTGGCCGACTTCTGCGGCACTGGCTACCAGCAGGTGCTGGTGGAAGATAACGAGCTGATGGATCGTATTAAGGAGGCCCAAGAGGCTTTCCGCAACGAACACCTTGGCCCTGTCGTCGTCACACTTTTCGACCCCTACGATGAAGATACGGCCGATGGTAACCCCATTGCGCTGTTCGACGTGCGGGTCAAAGACGGCCAAATGTGGGTCACCAACGGCGGCGAGGAAATTGATCGCCCTTATGGTGCGCATTGGTTCCAGTGGCATCCGCGCACGCCCTACAGCGACGGCTACTTTGATGAGCTCAACGTCGCCAACTGGATGGAGGCGGGGAAACCCAAGACCATTTGGGTGACACCTAGCGCCTTCAAGTCCATCGCCGCCGCCCTGCGCGGCGAAAAGGTGGAAGAGGAGGCCTAAGCCCCCCTCACCTACCACAACAGCCCACCCTTTGCGGGGTGGGCTGTTTGTTTTGGGCGAAGGGTTAAGCGGGTTCGCGGACGTGTTCGGGCTCGCGTTCTGGAGTGGGGGCGGTGATGCCTTTTTCGGCCAGAACGCGGTCGTTTTCGCGCACCAAGCCTGCAAGGTGTTCACGGTAGGCCACCAAATGGGCGTCGTGCTGCTCAAGCTGGTCAATGCCAACTTTGCCGATAGAAGGCGATTGGCCCGTGACGATACTCTCTGACATAGGGGTTAAGCTGCTCATTCTTCTGCTCCTTTTAACACGTTATCGAGGGCGGTTTTGGCGTAGTGGGCCTCGCCATACTTTTGGCGCAGGCGGCCATAGCTAAACACGCGCAGCCATTCTATGGCTTGTTTGCGCTCGGCACTTTGCCAGAGCAACAGGTTCCAGCCTTTGAGGCGCCCAAAACGAGCGGGGCGGGTTTTAATGGCGGTGTCGGTTTCGGCCACACCGTGGGCTTGCTCGTAATCCCACGCGGCTTGAATGGCGTTTTGGGGGTTAGCGTAAATTTCACCAAAGGCGCTCCACAATTGGTGGTTGAGCATCTCAATTTCTTTGGTCAGGCGCTTGTGATCGGTGTTCAGCACAATCAGTTTGGCTTTTTCCACGCGGATTTTTTGGCGGGTGATGCCGATTTCTTCGCTGGTTTTCTTTTTCTCGCCTTCCAACATGCCTTTCAATTGCTTCAGTTCGTCTTTGGGCATGGTACGTAATTCATCGGCCACAGGTTCCCCACGGCGGTAGGCCTCGATGAGGCGCTCCATTTTTTGTTGGGTGGTTTCGGTGGTCATAGCCGTTACGTTTTTCCTGTTCTTGCTTCAGTTCTATATGGAAGGCGGCAAAAATACAACTGACATATGCCTGACGTCAGCTTTGCCGCACCGCAACACGGCACAAGCTATGATAAGGTAGAGCGAAAGAGGCCACATGAACGATAAACCGACGCCAACCTATCAGATTCACCCTAAAAATTACCAATGGTATATGGACGTGTTTGCGCGGGTAAAGGCGCGGCTGGGCGTGAATGTGAAGATTCATGGCGACAAAAGCTTGCTGCATGAGGGCGATATTTTTCTGTTTAACCACTTTGCCCGCTTTGAAGTGGCCATGCCCCCGTACCTGATTTGGCAAGAAACGGGCGTGCATTGCCGCAGCGTGGCCCATGCGGGTTTGTTTAAAGTAAGTGCGGCACTGACCAAATTTATGGTGGATATGGGGGCGGTGCCGCACAACCACCCTGAGCTGTTGCCGTTGCTGGCGGTGGATATTTTGCAGGGGCGCAAGGTGATGATTTTCCCCGAAGGCGGCATGGTGAAAAACCGCCGCACAGTAGACGACCACGGCCATTTGGCCATGTATAAGGTGGATGACAACAGCTTCCAAAAAATGCGGCGTGGTGCCGCCGTGCTGGGCGTGATGCTGCAAGCCTTTAAAGAGCAAATTTTGCAATTGGATAAACAACACAATACTGAAAAATTGGAAGCATGGCGGGTTGCTGTGGGTTTGGACACAGTGGCCGCCTTATTGAAGGTGTGTGGCAAGCCAACGACGATTATTCCCGCCACCATTACTTTTCACCCCATACGGCCTGATAGCAACGCGCTGAGCAATTTGGCTGAAACCGTGAGCAGCTGGTTGGGCAAAAATTTGCCGCAAAAAATATTGGAAGAAGCGGTGGTGGAGGGGAATATCTTGTTCCGCGATACGGATATGGATATTAAGCTAGACGCCCCCATGCGCTTGCATTTGGGCTGGCCATGGTGGAAACGCAAGTTGCTGGACCAAGCCTTTGCTGAAGTATCCACCATGCAGGCATGGTTTGGTATTAAAGAGCACAACGAAACCGTGTTTGCACGCACCCTAAACACCCAGTTGGGGCATGAGATTGATGCCGTGCGTGACGATTATATGGAGCGCATTTATACCGGCACCATGGTGAACCGCAGCCATGTGGCCAGCGTGTTGTTGCGCACGTTACGCATGCAAGGCGTGGAAACGATTGAGAAAGAGCGCTTCCATAAAATTCTTTATTTGGCTATCAAAGGGCTGGTGGCCAAGGAAGACAGCGTGGCGCTTCACCGCAGCATTTTGTGGCCTGAGCGCTACCGTGGTTTATTAGATGGCACACTGAATGGCCTGAAGCGCTTTTTTGAAGATGCGGTGAAAATGGAATTGGTGGCTGTTACCCCCACCCACTATGTATTGCACGAGAAGCTGGCCAGCTACCACGACTATGACAACGTGCGCACCCAAAACGCCATTGATGTGTATGTGAATGAAGTGGCTGCATTGCCCGTGGTGCAAGAGGTGGTGAATGCCAGCTTAAAACGCGTGGATAAAGTGACAGAACAAGATGTGGCGGAAGAATTATTTGCCGATGAAGTGCGTGCCCATGCGCGGGTAAAGGCGTATTTTAACCATGCTAAATTTGATGATATTCATCAGCATGAGACGGCACGAGGCAATAACCATGCGCCCTTCTTTTTGCATGCCCCCAAAGGCAAAAACAAACGCCATGCCACAGGGGTGTTATTGGTGCACGGCTTTTTAGCCAGCCCTGCCGAAATGCGGGAGTTTGGCGATGAGTGTTTTGCCGCAGGTTACCCCACTTATGGCGTGCGCTTAAGCGGCCATGGCACCAGCCCGTGGGATTTGCACCGCCGTGAATGGCAAGAATGGTTGAATGCCGTGAAGCGCGGCTACCGTATTTTGAGCGCGTATTGCGACAAGGTGGTGATTGTGGGTTTTTCCACTGGTGCTGCCTTAAGCCTGATTTACGCCGCCGAGCACCCTGCAAAATTGGCAGGGGTAGCCAGCATTGCCGCCCCTTGGCGCGTGCAGCAAGGCACAGAAATGGCCTTGGTGCCGTGGATGAAACGGTTAAACAATATGGTGGCGCGATTAACGGGGTCGGAAGGCGTGTATCCGTTCTCTAAAGCCATCAGCGAGCACCCTGAAGTAAATTACCAAACCATTCCTGTGGCGGCGTTAGATGAACTAAATGGTGTAATGGCCACCCTGCACGCCAGTGCGGCCAATGTGCGCACGCGGGTGATGGTGATGCAATCGGACAACGACAGTGTGGTGCACCCCAGCAGTGCCACCCATATTTATAACACCCTCACCACGCCCGATAAATTGCTGCATGTGGTGGCCAGTGCGCGGCACGGGATTATTTATGAAAATGTAGGCGAAACCCGTGAGTTATTGCTAGATTTTATTGCCCGCTGCCATAAAGAGGGCTTGGTTTAACCCATGGACATTCTCAGCTTTTGGCGCGATTTGTTTGACGGCACCCACCCGTGGGAGAAAAGTTACCCCACAGGGGTGGAGTGGTTATTAGAACCGATTGACCAGCCGATGCATGGGTTGCTTGATGCAGCGGCTTACCAGCACCCCAAGCGGATTTTTCTAAACTTTTTAGGCCGCACCTGGACTTATCAGCAAGTGGCCGACAGCGCCCGCACCATTGCCGCCGCGCTGCAAGCCCACGGCCTGCAACAAGGCCAACGGGTTGGTTTATGTTTACCCAATTGCCCTTATTACCCTATGTTTTACTTTGGGATTTTACAGGCTGGCGGTGTCGTGGTGAATTTAAACCCGCTGCTGACTGTGGCGGAGCTTCAGCACATGGTGGCCGATAGCGAGCCCATGGCGGTGGTGACGCTTGACGCCCCCGTGTTGCTCAAAAAAACGCAGCAAGCCATGGGCGAAAAGCCCTTGATTGTGTGTTCGTTGGGTGCAGCCTTGCCCCCCGTGAAAAAAACGTTGCTGTGGCTGAAAAATTTACCCAGTAGCCTGATGGGCACGTTGCGCCCGCAGGATATTCCTGCCCGTGAATTGCTGGAGAGTACGGCGGCGTTACACCCAGTCAACATTAACCCGCGAGATGATGTGGCGTTGATTCAATATACGGGTGGCACCACGGGTTTACCCAAGGGGGCCATGCTCACCCATACCAACTTGCGCACGCAAACCGAACAATTGAAATTGTGGTTGGGCAGCACTGACCCGCAGGGGGAAAAAATTTTGGCTGTGCTGCCTTTCTTCCATACCTTTGCCTTGGCTGCCAACTTGCACTTGGCCGTGGCCACAGGCAGCCAAATTGTGATGTTGCCACGGTTTGATTTGCGGCAAGTGCTCACCACCATTCATAAATTAAAACCCACCATTTTGGCGGCTGTGCCTGCATTGCTGAATGCGATTTTGAATGAGCCAAAACTGAAAAAATACAACCTCTCCAGCCTCACATGGAGCATTAGCGG
>JBAQUW010000187.1:0-2807 GCA_049297755.1 Alphaproteobacteria bacterium | reverse complement strand
GTGGTGCCGAGTTCCGACACTTTGTGGCCGTAAATGAAGATGGTGTTGGGGGTTGTTTGGCCTTGGGGAAGGGGGGATTCGTCGGTTTGTTTCAGCCAGATGCTACCCCCCTTGGTGATAAGGCCTTTGGCGCTACCGGGGAAGGTTTGTCCGTGCCAGATATCGTAGCGTTTGAGCATGGTTGCGGCGAGGGGGTTGAGGATGGTGAGGGCGGCGGCCCCGGTAAGCAGCACCACCAGCAAGGGCCCCACCATGATGCGGCGGGCGGGCAGGCCTGCGGCGCGGAGCGCCACAAGTTCATGCGTGCGGTTGAGTTGGGCCAGTGTGACCAGCGTGGCAATCAGCACGGCAAAGGGGAGGAGTTGTTGCATCAGGTCGGGCAGTTTCATGGCGGACATGCGCAGCACCGTGGCGGTGCCGACCCCTTGGCCGCCGGCTTTGGCGAGGAGATCGACGGCATCAATCAGGTACGTGAGGGCGGCGAGGGCGGTGAGGGTGGCCAGCAGATACAGGGCAAAGCGGCCCGCCAAGTAGGCGGTGAGGGTGGGGGTTTGGCGACGCTGGTGGCTGGATGTGTTAGCCATAGGTGGCAACCCGTATTTTATAAAGTGATATGGCGGCAAGGCCGAGGGGTAGGAGGGGTTGGAGGTACATGACGGTGGCGTTGTCTTCCGCCATGCCGCGAAGTGCCAGCAGGGCGGCCACGTAGGCGATGGCGCCTGTGCTGGCGATGGTGAGTTTGGTGAAGTTGCTGCGGCGGCCCGGCACTTGCAGCAGCCATGCGGAGGCCCACAGTACAAGCGGAATAGGGGCCAGCGGCCACAGCAGGCGGCGGGAGGCTTCCGCCCGCATGGCTTGGGTGCCCCGGATGAGGGTTTGCAGGCTGTATTCTTCCAGCTCGGGCGTGCGGGTGACCATGGCGATGGGGCTGAATTGGCTGGTGAGATCGAGGTTATGTTCGGAGAACGTGAGGGTTTCGTGGCGTTTACCGTTGAGGCTTTGTTGGGTTCCGTTGCGGAGAATGAGGCGGGGATTGCCGCCCACAATGCGGAGTTCGCCGCTGGATGCGACCCACGTGGCGGGGCGTTCCGGCTTGCGGGTATCGTGCACCAGCAGGTGGCTGAAGCTGGTGGGGCCGGTGCGGTGGCCCACGTAGACCATCAGGCCGTTGCCCAGTTGGTTGAAGGTGGCTTCATCAAGCAGTAAATCGCTTTGCCCGTTGCGGAGCTCGGCCTGCAAGTTTTTAAAGGCGGTGGTGCTGGCAGGCAGAATGGCCAAGTGCAGCACGTACCCAAAAGCCGTGGCGGCCAGTGCTAAAAACAGGGCGGGGGTGAGCACCCAGAGGCGGCTCCAGCCCGTGGCGTACAGGGTGGTGAGTTCGGATTCATCGCCCATGTGTTTAAAGGCGTAGGCGGCGCCGGCGAACACGGCCAGCGGTAGGATGATAGTGAGCAGGCTGGGGACGAGCAGGCCCGTGAGTTGCAAAAACGTGGTGAGACCGAGGCCTTTGTTGATGACAAAATCGAGAAACCTAAGGCTTTGCAGCAGCCAGATGATGGCGACCAGCACCCCCATGCTGGCCAGTGCGGGCACTAAGGTTTGCCGGAACAGGTAGGCGGGGAGGGTGAGCATGGCAGCAAAGTAACACCGCCTTGGGGGGAAATCTACAGGGGGAGGGGTGAATTGTGGAGGGCGTGGTGGAATGTGTTGCCACATTTTCTTTTTGGGCTTAGTTTTGGGGTGATTTGGAAGAAATCGGGTTAAAAAATCAGAAAAGAAGGAGTTTTTTCATGTTTGACGTGATGACGGGACGTATGACAGCCAAAGCTGTGAAGCGTAATGCGGTGGTGTTTGCCACAAGCAAAGGCAAGTTAACCCGTGAGGCGGCGATGGTGGACAAGCAAGTTGGTGGGGCTGTGAGTTTGGCCTTGAAGGGAAGCCGGTTTGATGGAAGTTCGGGTGAGATGGTGCGGGTGTCTGTTAAAGGAACGATGCAAAATGTTTTGGTTGTGGGGTTGGGTAAAATTGCTGGTATGGACCGTGCGGCTTGGTGGAAAGCGGGTTTAGGTTTGGGCAAACAGTTGGATGCTATGGGATGGAAAGACGCGACCATTGCTTTGGGTGATATGGACTGCAAAGTGGATGCCACACAGCAAGGTGTTGCATTGGTTGAGGGTTTGCATATGGCGCAGTATCGGTTTGAAAAATATAAGACGGATGTGAAGGATCATATGAAGGTTCGGTTCGGCAAAGTAACGTTGCTGACCAACGCCTCGGCTGCCAAAGTCATTAAAAATGCGATGCCAAAGGTGAAAGTTTTGCTGGAAAGTGTAGAGGTTGCCCGTACGGCAGCCAACCTGCCCCCCAACGTGGCGAACCCTCAATTTATGGCCGATGAGGCGAAAAAGTTGGAAAAACTGGGTGTGAAGGTTGAGATCTTTGATGAGAAGCAGCTTACCAAAATGGGGTGTAACCTGATTATGGCGGTGGGAGCGAATGCCCATGAAAATGATCAACCGCGTTTGGTGATTATGAAGTACGAAGGTGCAGGCAAGGGCAAGCCTTACACAGCAATTGTGGGTAAGGGAGTTATGTTTGATACGGGTGGATATAATATCAAGCCCGGTGCCAGTATGCGGGGTATGAAGTTTGATATGTGTGGGGCTGCGGCGGTGCTTGGGGCTATGCGTGCCTTGGCCGCCCGCAAGGCCAACGTGAACGTGGTGGGCGTGATGAGCTGTGCCATGAACATGATTGGGAAGTTCCCCTTTGTGATGGACAGCATTTATACGGGCTATAAGGGCGTG
>JBAQUW010000186.1:0-2976 GCA_049297755.1 Alphaproteobacteria bacterium | reverse complement strand
GCCAATGCCCGCTGAAAGATCGGTACAGTTGGCGCCGTTTTCATCGCACAGCTGGGTAGCAGCCAAGGTGGTGGCGCTAATGCGGCCAGTGACGCTGATGCCCGTGCTGCTGATAATGCCTGCCACTTCCAGTTTGGTTTGGGGGTCGGTAGTGCCAATCCCCACGTTGCCAGAGCCGCCACTCACAAGAAAGACATTATTACCGCCATTGTTGATGTAAAGGGGCGTGCCGCTGGAATAGATTTGGTTATAGCTTAACGCAACGCTGTTGGTCTCTGCGCCATTTGTTACCCTAAACCCTGTGCCGCTGGTGCTGATATCGAGCGGATAAGCGGGGGTGGTTTTGCCCACCCCCACTTTCCCATTACTCCACACCAACGTATTGCTGCCAAACAGGCTGCCGTGTTGGTCGCGGAATACGAGGCTGCCGCTGGTGCCCGTGGTGACAGACACATCGCCGCCGCCAATGCCCGCTGAAAGATCGGTACAGTTGGCGCCGTTTTCATCGCACAGCTGGGTAGCAGCCAAGGTGGTGGCGCTAATGCGGCCAGTGACGCTGATGCCCGTGCTGCTAATAATGCCGGCCACTTCCAGTTTGGTGGTGGGAGTGATGGTGCCAATGCCGACGTTGCCTGCTGCCGTGACAAACAGCTTTGAGCCATTGGCGTTATATAGATTCAAAAGGCCGTGAGTTGAGCCGTTTGAATTTCCCCAGTTCGTTCCGACTACGAAGGAGGCGCGTTGTTGGATATTGCCAATAGAATCCGTAAATGTGCCACCAGATGTTGAACCAAAGATTAGACCACCAATATTAGCCGTACTCCCAGCTCCAACATCTCCGTGGATTCGAGATAAAGGACTACTCGTTCCAATCCCCACATTTCCATCACTCCACACCAACGTATTGCTGGCAAAGAGGGCACCGCTTTGGTTGGTGAACACGAGGGTGCCGCTGCTGTCGTCGGTCACATCGGGGGTTTGGGCAGGCAGGTTGGTAAGGTTTGCCCCGCTGCCATAGAAATTGGCGGCGTACATATTCCCGCTGGCAGATACGGTGGTGGCGGTAATCGTGCCCGTCACAGAAATGCCCGTGTTGCTAATAATGCCCGCCACTTCCAGTTTGGTTTGGGGGTCGGTGGTGCCAATGCCGACGTTGCTGGAAGTGTTGAAGGTCATCACGTCAACGCCGTTATACCAATCTCGAATTTTGAATGTGCCAATATCCGTCACCACATCGTGGTAAAAGCCCCATTTATCAACACTTGCGGCTGCAAAAATCATTTGCGGATTGGTGGTTGCTTTATCAATGCGCAAATTGACGCCAGATCCTGATCGCATAATGTGAAGTGTGGCGCTTGGTTCAGCCGTGCCCACGCCCACATTCCCACCACTCCACACCAGCGTGTTGCTGCCAAACAAGCTGCCAAACTGGTCGCGAAAGATGACCGAGCCGCTGGTGCCGGTGGTGACGGAGACGTTGGTGGTAATGCCCGTGAGGTTGCTGCCATCGCCATAAAACGCCGTGGCCGACACATAGCCAGTGGTTGAGACGTTGCCGCTGGCATCGAGGTTCGGGGCATAAACAGGGCAGCCAATGGTTAAGCTGGCATCAGCCCCTGCGCACAGGCGGTTGGGGTGCACATCAAAGGTGTCGGAGACGCCGGCCAGGCCGGTCCACTCGGCTGACGCTAAACTGCTGGCCATAAGGGCCGTGAGAAAGAGAAGAGAATGCAGGGCTTTGTTTGTCATTTTGTGAAACGATAACAAACCTCTGCGCGCTTGAAAACAAAAAATAACCGCCTGGTGGATAACTTGTTTTTTTACGCCAATAGGCGTGACATTCTTACCCTGTTGCCATAGGGGCGGGTTGGGGGCATAATGCGGCCATGCATAGCAGAACCCCTCATATTGAAAAACATTTTACTGGCTCGGCCACGGTGCGCGATGTGGTGATTGGCATGGCCGATGGCCTGACTGTGCCGTTTGCCTTGGCTGCGGGGCTTTCGGCGGCCATCAATTCAACCGATATTATTGTGGCTGCAGGCTTGGCCGAAATTGCCGCAGGCTGCATTGCCATGGGGCTGGGTGGATATTTGGCCGCCAAAACCGATGTGGAGCACTATAAGGCGGAAGAAAAACGGGAATATGACGAAATTATTCACCTGCGCGAGCGCGAAGTGCAGGAAGTGCGCGATGTGTTTACCGCCTATGGCCTGCAAGGGGCCGAGCTGGAAACTGTGACCAACGCCATTATTGCCGACGACAAACGCTGGGTAGACTTTATGATGCGCTTTGAATTGGGCATGGAAGAACCCGACCCCAAACGTGCGCCCGTGAGCGCCGCCACCATTGGTGGTGCCTATGTGGTGGGCGGGCTGATACCCTTGGCGCCTTATATAGTGCAGGGCGATATTCAGGTGGCGTTGGGCTGGTCTATTGTGCTCACCGCCATTGCCTTGGTGGTGTTTGGTGGCGTAAAAGGTTATTTTACGGGGCTAAACATGGCTAAGTCTGCCGCCCAAACGCTGCTGGTGGGCGGCCTTGCTGCAGCCACTGCCTATTATGTGGCCAGCTTTTTTGGCGGATAATTATTTAACAAAGGGAATGTCACCATGTCTAACCTGTCTATCACCATTTTGTTTACCGCCCTCTCCACAGGCATGCTCATTTATTTGTCGCTGTTGGTAATAGAAGCCCGCCGCAAAAACCAAGTGAGCCTCGGCTTTGGCAAAAAGGACGAGATGGAACGCATCATTCGTATGCATGGCAATTTTGTGGAATACACGCCGTTTGCGCTCATTCAATGCGCCCTCATTGAAATGCACGATGGCAGCGCATGGTTGCTGGTGCCGCTCATGCTGGTGTTTATGGCCTCGCGCGTTAGCCACGCCTTAGGTTTGCAACGCAACAACATGCAGTGGCGGGTGTGGGGCATGCGCGGCACCTTTGGCGTGCTGGTGGTGCAAGCGGTGCTGA
>JBAQUW010000185.1:0-5546 GCA_049297755.1 Alphaproteobacteria bacterium | reverse complement strand
CTCGGCGGCTGTTTCGTTGGCGCCAAACACATGGTGGCCAATGCTCACGCCTATATGAATGCTCTTTTCTTCACCAATGCAGGGCGTTTTGGCAATAATGTCCATCAGGGCTATAGCGCGGGCTTCGGCATTATCGGCACTGCGCAGCTCATTCAAAATCACGGCAAACTCATCGCCACCCAAGCGGGCAATAATATCGGTTTTACGCACATTCTGGCGCAGCAAGCTGGCAATGTGTTGCAGCACTTTATCGCCCATGGCGTGGCCCAAATTGTCGTTGATGCTTTTAAAATTATCCGCATCAATCAATAGCAAACCGTGGGTACGGTTGTAGCGCTTGGCGGTGGAGAGAGATTTTTGCATTTCCTCATCAAACGCGCGGCGATTGGCCAAACCCGTTAAAGGATCGGCCATGGCATCGGTTTGCAGGTGAAAAATCATTTTTTCTTGCTGCATCACTTGGCGCTTCAGGGCAATCATATCGTCCAAAATTTGGCCGAAGTCGGCGCTATCCAAATGCTCGGCCGCATTGCCTGTGCGCAGCTTCATCAGCTTTTCAATGGTCAAATCGGCCGCAGGCGCTTTGGCCTTGGCGGGGGCTTTGGGGGTGGTGCTGGCGGGGGCTTTGGGGGTGGTGCTGGCGGGTGCTTTTTTGCTCATACCCTTAGTGTAGGGCGTAACCGCCTGTTTTGCCAGCCCTTGCGCAGAAAATTTCTACTCCGCACCCAACTTCATGGCTTTTTTACGGGCGTACATTTCGGCATCGGCGGTGGCCAACCAATCGTCCACATTGTCGGCATCTTCCAAGGCGGCACAGCCAATGCTGGCGTGCACGGCAATTTCTAGGGCACCAATGGCGCAGGGGGTCAGGGCCAAAACCGTTTCTAACTCACGCGCTTTGCGGCGGGCAGTGGCTTCGTCGTTCTCGCGCAATATCACGGTGAATTCATCGCCGCCGGTACGCGCCACCACATCGCTTTCGCGGGTGTATTGGTGCAAAATGCGGGTCAGGTGCTGCAGCAGGGCGTCGCCTGCGGCGTGGCCCAAGGTATCGTTAATGTGTTTAAACCCGTTCATATCCAGCACCAGCACGGCACAGGGGCGGCCATAGCGGCGGTAGTCGCTCACCACATCGCGGAGTGCGGCTTCAAACCCACGGCGGTTTAGCGCACCTGTGAGGGGGTCTTGCAGGGCATGTTGTTGCAGGGTGGCAATGAGTCCTGCTTGTTCTTCCACCAAGCGGCGCAGGCGCACCACTTCACTTTCCAAGCTGCGGCTGGGTGCCCACGCGGCTTGGGTCATCAGGGTATCGGTGGTTACTTGTGGCAGTATGCTCATGGACTTTCTCTACTTGGCGGCGTTAGGCCGTTGGCAGATTCATTGCATACACTATGCCAAGTTTGATAAACTATTGAATTATTTTATATTCTGCAAAGCCTGCACCAAGGTGGGTTGCTGAAACACAAACCCGCTATTTTGCAATTTTGCGGGCAACACGTGCACGCCTTGTAGTAACAATTCTTCCCCCATTTCGCCAAACAGCAACTTGGCAACCCATGCAGGCATGGGGAACATACTGGGGCGGTGCAGCGCATAACCTAGGGCTTGGGCGAATTCCTGTTGTGAAGTGGTGGCGGGGGCCACAAGGTTTACCGCACCTTCTAACTGAGGGCTTTGGGCAAGATGCACCAAGGCATTCACAGCATCGGGCAGGCTTATCCACGCAAAGGGTTGGGTGCCTTTGCCCAATTTGCCACCCAACCCCAGCCGAAAGGCAGGGAGCATTTTGGCCAACGCCCCACCATGCGTGGCCAACACCACCCCCAAACGCGGGTACACGGTGCGCACGCCTGCCACGGCGCCAAAGGCTTCAATACCTTGGCACACTTTGGCAGCAAAGCCTTGGCCTACGGGGGCAGTTTCATCCACGGGCATTTTGCTGAAGGTGCCGTAATACCCCACGGCGGAAGCAAATATAGCGCAGGCGGGTTTATCGGGCGCTGCGGCCAAGGCCTTATGCAAAGTGCTCATACACGCTTGGCGATTCAGAAGAAGCGTGCGTTTGCGGGCTTCTGTCCAGCGGCCCGCCGCAATGTTCTCTCCCGCCAAATGGAACAACGCAGCGGCCCCCGCAAAGGCCCGCACATCGCACTCGCCGCGCTCGGGGTTCCAATAAAACTGCGTGGGGCTGGTGGGTTCATGGCGCACCAAATGGCGCACCAACCAGCCTTGCGCGGCCAAGTGCACGCTTAGCGCGTGGCCAATCAGGCCACTGGAGCCCGTGATAACGGCAATGTGGGGGGTGGGGCTTTTCATACCCACACTCTGCCTTATCCGTGCAACGCCTTCAACACCTTACCATGCAATTTGCTGTTGGCGGCCACCAAGGTGGTGGTGGCCAGGGTGACAGGTTGGCCTTGCATATCCGTCACAAAACCGCCGGCTTCGCGGATGATGGCATCGGCCAGCACGGCTTCCAACGGTGTCACACGGGTGGCAACCAAAGCGTCGGCACGGCCGCCGGCCACATCGGCCACATCGCGCAGTAGCAAGCCGCTTTTGCGGGTGTGTAGGCCGTGGGCTTCGGCTTTTTCCAGCAATTTATGGGCAAGAATATCGCTGGTGGCCCATGGCAACAGCAGTAAACTTTCTTTCAATTCCACACGGTTGTTCACGCGCAGGCGGCTGCTTTCGCTAGCCCCTTCGCCCACGGCCACCATCACGGTGCTGTCTAGCGCGGGAAACCACGCCGCCCCTGCCACCAATTGGCCTTGGCGCATAAAGCCAAACAACGTGGCCACGTCATTGCGGCCATACTGCAAGTTGCGCAGGCCGCTGATAGGAGTGATGACCCACCCGCTCACTTCTGGCAACAAGCTGGCGTGTTTATCGGGAAAATACACGTTGCCCTGTAAGTCATCTTTGATGATTTCCGCCAACTTGGCCGAGAGAGCGGTGGCGCGTTCCACCGCACGGGCTGGCTCTACCAAGCTGCGGCGCAGGTCTTCTACCCCACGGCGGCCTTCAATGGCTAACTTAGCAATGGCTTTGGTGATGACGTTCAGGTGTGGGGTTGCCATAATTATGCACGCCCGCTAAAGGTGCTGTCGGCGGTGTTCACCAAAATTTTCATGCCCATTTCCACATAAGGGGGCACCAAAATGTTTTGGCCGTTGGTGAGTTTGGCAGGCTTATAGCTGCTGCTGGCGGTTTGGCCTTTCACCACGGGGTCGGCCATTTCCACTTCGCAGGCCACGGTGGTGGGCAATTCTACGCCAATGGGGTTGCCATCGTAGAGTTCCACCTTCACGTTCATGCTTTCTTGCAGCCACACGCGTTGGTCGCCCACCACGTCGTAGCTCAGGGTTGCTTGTTCATAGGTGGTGTTGTCCATAAAGGTCAGGCTGCTGCCGTCATCGAACAAATATTGCATTTGTTTTTGCTCCAGCTGGGCGCGTTCCAAGGCTTCGTCGCTGCGGAAACGCTCGTTCAGCTTGGTGCCATCGGTCAGGCATTTCATTTCCACTTGGTTAAAGGCGCGGCCCATGGCGGCGCGGGTAATTTGAATTTTGCTCACGCGCCACAACTTGTTGTTGTAGTCTAAAATCATGCCAGGGCGTACTTCGTTGCCAGAAATCTTCATGGGTCTCTCCTTATTTCTCAATTCTCTTGCCTTGGCCTTGTACCAAGTTTTATAAGTATTGGCAATGAAGTTCATCTTTTTCCTGTGTTTGCTATTGCTTACCGCCCCTGTACAGGCGGCGCAAACGCGGTTTGAGCGCACCTATACAGGCAAAAACGTGAGCCTCACCTACCACTGGCGCGATACCCAAGGCCGCAACAACAGCCTGTTGTTTCAGCTGCCCAAAGCCGAAGTGGCCCGCGGCAATGCCGAGTTTAAACCGTTCAATCAAGTGAACACCCAAGCCACCCAAGAGGCCTTTGCCGCGGTGGAAGCGTTTATTCAACCCTATGTGGGCAAGCAAAAAAAGATAGATTTAACCGCCCACAGCAACGGCTTCCGCGCCACCTACTACGGCTTTAAAACGCCCGAACAGCAAGAGCTTGATGCCAAAGTGCGCGCCACCTACCAAGAACAGTTCGACAAAACCATTACCAACAACTTTTACATGAGCTACGGCAATTACGTGATGCCCGACCATAGGCGCATTGCCAAGCGTTACGTGCCCGCCGTAAGCCCCATCGCCAGCGCCATTGCCGCCCAAACCAAAGGCCAAGGCTTGCGGGGCGTGGTGGATTATACCCTCAGCTTTTTGCAAACCATTCCGTACGATGAATTAGTGAGCCGTCAATCCAGCAACGGCGCAGGTTTCCAAACCCCTTACGGCCTGCTGCTGAACAACAGGGGCGATTGCGACACCAAAAGCGTGGCCTTAGCCGCCATTTTGCGCAAACTGTACCCCAGCCAACGCATTGTGATTGTGTATGTGCCTGAACACGCGTTTGTGGGTATCCACGCCACCCCCAGCCGCACCGACTATGCCCTGCGCTTGGGCGGCGAACCCTTTATTTTGGCCGACCCCACTGGCCCCCACCAAACCCGCTGGGGGGTAATAGAAACCACCGCCGAGGCCCATTTGAAGCGCGGCAGCTATTCGTTTCAGGAAGTGCCGTTTTAATACCCGCGCTGAGCCCCCTCACCTAAAAACCACACCCCCATGGTGTTGTGGGCACACACAGCTTGCGTTTGGCGCAGGTTTTTGCCACTGTTGGCGGTATGATTATTACCTGCCCTGAATGCGGCACCCGCTATAATGTTTCGGCCAAGGCCTTGGGCAATGGCCGCAGCATGCGCTGTGCAGGGTGCGATAACGTGTGGTTTCAACCCCCCGTAGATGATAAGCCCGCCGCCGATACCGCCAAACCACAGGCCGTGAATACCTTGCAAGAGGCTGGCAGCAAGCCCCCTTTGCCCCCTGTGAACCCTTTGGCGGGCAAAAATATTTTTGGCAAGCAGGAAGCCAAAAGTGGCGTGCTGTGGCCACTGGTGCTGACCATGGTGATTGCCTTACTCCTGCTGGCAGCAGGTGGCGCATGGTGGTTTTTATATGGCCAACACAAATCGCCTGTAGAAGGGTTTAGCCCCATTGCCTTTGGCAGCGATATGAAAAGTGAGCCGCAAGACGAGACGGGGCTGGTGATGAGCGATATTCAACGCAACATTGTGGAAGATGGCAAAGTGACCGTGCTGGTATTTACCGGCAAAGTGACGAACACGGGCACCATGCCCGTCACGGTGCCAGAAATTCGCGTGCAATTGCTCGATGACAAAGGTGTAGAGCTCGACTTTTGGCCCGCCGAAGTGAAGCAAGAAAACCTTGCCCCCTTAGAAACCAGCATCTGGACCGTGCGTTTTTTGAATGCACCGCTCACCAAAATCAAATCTTACAAAGCCTTTTTTAAACAACGCGTGGAGGAGGAAGAATAATGGTTGCCAAAATCCTGAAAGAAAGCCTGAAACTGGCCGATAACGGCATGGTGGAATGCACGCTGCTCACCCCCAGCGGTAACGTAAAAGGCTATAT
>JBAQUW010000184.1:0-9719 GCA_049297755.1 Alphaproteobacteria bacterium | reverse complement strand
CTATTGCCCAAGGGCAGCGCTGTCTCGTGCACAATTCACCACGAACAAGCCAAACCAGCCCAACCCCGCACAGCTGAACGCACAGCACGCTAAGTAAAGCCGCCCATATGGGCGGCTTTACTTTTTAAAACATCAGCCCCCTTGGCAAACACACAGTTTTAAAGTATACACCACCAGCTGCCCTCTGACCTATCTCAACCCTTTTCACTGTTGGAGAACACCATGAGCAAACTGATGCCCACGGGCCGCGTGTACCTGATTGGTGACACGATTGATAACCCCCAAAATGGCGACATGCGCATTATGCCGCCGCGCGATAATGAACTTATTCCTACGGGTGATGGCAAAACAAAATACCGTTATACCTATGCCGAAGTGCGGATTGCTGGCGCTTGGCTAAGATACGGCATGACCACGCAAAAAGGCCTGCAACATTGGCAGACCGATGGCGGTAGCTTTACGCACATGCGGATGCACTTGTTTGCAGCGGTTTTGGCCACAATTCGAGAGCCGTTTGAATTGTTTGAAAATTCCGTTTACGCACCTGCCGACAAAGACCGATTGGGCGAACTGAACGACATTGCCGACATGTTGTTGTACAACGAGGTCATCATCACCAAGCGCAAACCCAATGCCTAAGCCACAACCGCCCTACCTTTTGGTGGGGCGGTTTTTGTTGGACGTGTAGGCCACGGGGCGTTGCTACGCGCCTACCTCGCCATGACGACGTTTTGTTTGTGCAGTACAGTGCCACATAGGACTACTGGATTCCCGCCTCCGCGGGAATGACGGAGTTATGCTTAGACTTTTACCTATTTTATTGACACCTTTCCACCAAAAAGCCCCGCATTGCAGGGCTTTTGGGTGGAAAGGACGGTGCAGGTTAGTGCATCAGGTCTTTCACGGCTTTGTCGGTAATGGCTTCGGCCTTTTTGGTATCGACGTGGATGGCGAGAAGTTTTTCGGTCACCTGCACGGCAATTTCTGCCACTTGGCTTTGCAAGTCTTTCATGGCTTGGGCTTTGGTGGCTTCAATGGCTTCTTGGGCGGCTTCGCGGCGTTTGGCAATGTCGCGCTCCAGCTCGCCCATGCGGGCGTCGACCATGGCTTTGGCATCGTTACGGGCAGTGTTCACAATATCCATCGCTTCTTCTTTAGCCTTGGCCAGTTTGGCGGTGTATTCGGCCATGGCGGCTTCAGCTTCGCGGCGTTTTTCTTCCGCAGTTGAGAGATCGCCACGGATTTTATCGGCACGGGCATCGAGCGCCTGGGTGACGGCGGGCAACACTTTCCACACCAAAATCAGCGCCATAAAGGCAAAGGACACCCCCGTCCAAAACACTTGGCTGTGCAAGTAGGCGGCATTGAAAATATCCAGGCCAGCGGTTGCGGGATCAGACATGGCGGTATCCTTTTCTCATCAATTCTCAAAAAAGCCTTGCCGTGCGGTGACGCACAGCAAGGCAAATGTTTGCCTAAACAAACAAAATCATGGCAGCGATAGCGAAGGCGAACAGCGCAATAGCTTCGGTCAACGCGGCGCCAATGAAGAAGAAGGCAGTGATTTTGCTTTGCACTTCAGGTTGACGTGCCACGGCATCGAAATAGTGGCCAGTAAGCAAGCCCAAGCCAATGCCAGAGCCAATCATACCCATGGCGGCAATACCTGCGCCAATGGCTTTTAATACGCTCATATCTGTTGCTGCTGCGACGGGTTCCATAGGTACTCTCCTTTTATGTATTGATTAAACTGATGGTTGCTTTTTACCTGTTCTTAGTGGCCATGTAAAGCGTCATGCAAGTACACGCAGGTGAGAATGGTAAAAATATAGGCTTGGAGCAGGGCTACACCAATTTCCAGCCCTGTGAGGGCAATGTTCACGGCCAAGGGTACAGCCGCGCCCAGCACGTTCAGCCCCAAAGGCAAACCGGCCATGAGCATGATGATGAAGGTGGCAAAAATTTTCAGCAAAATGTGGCCAGCCATCATGTTGGCCGCCAAACGCAAAGCCAAGGTAATGGGGCGGGCGCAGAAGGAAATGACTTCCAAGGTCACAATCAGCGGCGCCAACCACCACGGCGTGCCATGGGGGTAAAACAGCGCAAAAAAGTGCCAGCCTTGCACATAAATACCAATGGCAATGACCATGAGGAACACAGCTACAGCCATCATTCCTGTCACCACCATTTGCGAGGTGGCGGTGAAGCTGCCCGGAATCATGCCCGCAATGTTCATGGTGGCAATAAACAGGAACAGGGTGGCGATAAAGGGCAGGAAACGCAGGCCTTCTTCGCCCGCTGTGTCGCGCGTGAGGGTGCGGATAAAATCAACGGTCACCTCTACCAAACTTTGCATGCGGCCCGGCACCAAGGCGGGCTTGCGGCTGCCCAACAGCATAAGCATGGTGACGAACAGCACAGCGCCAATCATCCACACGCTTTGGTTGGTGAGAGCCACGTTAAAGCCGCCCAACTCGAGGGGCATGATGCTATGAATTTCGAACTGATGAAGCGGGTTGGCCGACATGCTTTTCTCTCACAATTGACTGCTGTTGCTGCTTTTTAGCGCGAAGTGGGGGAAAGGTCAACCAAAACAATGCGGCATTACTGCTGCTTGGGCGCCAAATAGTCGCTTAAGGCTGAAATCAGTTGCGCACGAATGGCTTCCAAGGCAGGGCTACGTTCGGGTTCGGCTTGAGGTTGGTTGGGGGTATTTTGGCTGGCGCGGTCGGACAAGCGGGTTTTGGTGGGTTTAGCTTCGGTATCGGCCGATTTGGGGGTGAGCCAGCGGTCGAACACCGAGGGGGTGGGGGAGCTTTGGCGTTCGGCACCTTCTTGCGCCATTTGGAAGCGGGGGAAGCCTTGCAGGTATTTGCCTTTTTCAATCATGCCCATGGCTTCCAACCCATAAAAAATCACCAAGGCCAAGCAGGCGTAAGCGAGAAGTTTGATCATGGGGGCGTCCTTTTTTATCGGTTGGTTGCTTTGGCGTGATTATAACTTAAAACTTTCACCCAAGTACACCCGTTTCACATCGGGGTTGGCCACAATGTCGGCGGGCGTGCCGTGGGTGAGCAGGCGGCCATCGTGCAGAATGCAGGCGCGGTCGACAATTTCCAAGGTTTCGCGCACGTTGTGGTCGGTAATCAACACGCCAAGGCCCCGGTTTTTCAGGTTCATCACCAAATGGCGCACATCGTTCACGGCAATGGGGTCGACACCCGCAAAGGGTTCATCGAGCAAAATGTAGCTGGGGCGGGCGGCGAGGGCACGGGCAATTTCCACGCGGCGGCGCTCGCCACCTGAGAGCGCGGGAGCGGGCGAAGTGCGCACTTTTTCCAGCCCAAATTCGGCAATCAATTCCTCTAAGCGCTCATTCACGGCATGGCGGTTGGGTTCTACCACCTCGAGCACCGCGCGGATATTCTGCTCGGCGGTGAGACCACGGAAAATACTGGCTTCTTGCGGCAAATAGCCCAAGCCTGCGCGGGCGCGGCGGTACACGGGCCAGTGGGTCACATCGGCGCCATCGAGGGTGATTTGGCCGCTATCGACGGGTATCAACCCCGTCACGGCGTGGAAGCAGGTGGTTTTGCCTGCGCCATTGGGGCCTAAGAGTGCCACCACTTCGCCTTTTTGCACGTCGAACGTCACATCATTCAGCAACGCGCGCTGCTTCAGCATACGCCCAATGCCGCGCACCTGCAGGCCGCTGGTGGCGGTTTTAAGCTGAACAATGGGGGCGCTGGCGTTCATGCGGTTACTTTTCCAATGTCTCTGCTTCTACCACGGCTTTGACGCGGGTGCCAGAGGTGTTGGTGAGTTTCATGGTGCCTTTGGCCATATCGTACCGCAAATGGTCGCCCGCCATGGTGTTGCCGCCACGGGTGAGGGTGACGTTACCTTGCAATTCCAAAAGTTGCGTGGCGGGGGTGTAGGTGGCGGTGTTGCCTGTGGCGGTTTGGTCGGCACGGATGAGGGTGACGTGGCCTATGGCCTTCACCTCTTTCACATCATTGTTCGCGGTTTGGGTGAGGGTGAGGGTATCGGCGTGCAGCGTCATCTCGCCCCGCACAGCTTGCACGGCACCACTGAAGGTGGCCAGTTTGTTGGTAAAGTTCACCTCCAGCTGATTGGCGGTGATGTCCAGCGGCGCCTTATCGGCCGCGTGGGCGAGCAAGGGGAAAAGAAGAAGAATGAAGACTATACGCATGGGATTTTCCTTATTGTTCAACAGCTTCAAAATGTCCGTGTACGCGGCCTTGGAGGGTGAGGACGGTATCGCCACCACGCTCCATCACCTCCATAGCCCCACCCGTGATGCGGCCGCGCCAGTTGCCAAAGGCGCCTTCGAGCGCCACAGGGGCGGGGGCGTGCAGATGGCGTGTGGCCAGATTTGTGATGGCGCTGGGGGCTTTGAGGGTAAGGCCTAAGCCTGTGGCCACCACGTTGCCGTTCAACACCAAGGTATCAGATACTTTGGTATAAACGCCAGCCTCTGCTGCAAGGGTTAATGGCTTGCCATTGGGCTGAATAAGCGTGGCGGTGACGTGCTCTACGCCCACTTCGTCAGCGCCCATGGTGCCCGTGCGGCTGGCGGTTTTGGCCAGCACATCCCAGCTGCGGCCTGTGGCATCGCGCCCTGTAAAATGGGGCTCTACCAACACCGAGGTAGCCGAAACACTCGCGGCTTGGGCGGAAAGTTCAGCATTGGTCAGGTTGGCCATGCCATCCAGTTCAAGGGTCATCACGGGGCCTTCCTTACGTTCCATAAACAAAAACAGCGCCAAGGCGGCGGCGCCCAGCCACAGGCCAGCGGTGAGGGCAAGGCGCTGCACCCGCACGTTACACAATCCCTGCCGCAAGGCATTGGTTGATGTGCAGCACGCCCTGCAATATTCCATTTTCTGCCACCAATACGGTGGTGATTTTTTTATCTTGCATCAGCTTCACCGCTTGGGTGGCAAAGGCCGTGGGGGTGATGGTGATGGGGTTGGCGGTCATCAGTTCTCCCACCTGTTGCTGTAAAAAGTTGGGTTTGGCAATGTGGCGCTTCAGGTCGCCATCGGTGAAAATGCCCAATAATTTTTGGCTATCCACAATGGCCACGCAGCCCAAGTTTTTGGTGGTGAGGGTGATGAGCGCTGCGTTCATGGGGGTGGTGGCGGTGACGGTGGGCAGGTCGGCGCTTACCATCACATCGCTCACTTTTAGCAATTGGGCGCCCAGTTTTCCACCCGGATGATAACGGCTAAAATCTTCCTTTTTAAAGCCGCGTCGTACCATCAGGGCCGTAGCTAAGGCATCACCCAACGCCAAGCTCACCGTGGTGCTGCTGGTGGGGGCCATGCCAATGGGGCAGGCTTCGACTGCCACATGGTTCAGCAACACCACCGTGGCTGCTTTGGCCAAGGTGCTGGCGGGTTTGCCCGTGATGGCAATGAGGGGAATGCTGTAGCGCCCGCAATAGGCCAAAATATCTTGCAATTCGCGGCTTTCTCCGCTGTGAGAAAGCGCTATCACGGCATCGTTCGCCGTCATCATGCCCAAGTCGCCGTGGCTGGCCTCGCCCGGATGCACAAAAAAGGCTGGCGTGCCCGTGCTGGCAAAGGTGGCGGCCATTTTGGCGCCAATGTGGCCGCTTTTGCCCATGCCGGTGACAATTACGCGGCCTTTTAAGCCAAACAAAATATCCACGGCGCGGCTGAAGCTGTCGTCCAGCTTCTCGGCCACGGTGGTGAGTGCCGCTGCTTCGGCGGTGAGGAGGCGCCGTGCTTCGGCGAGGTCGGTATGGGTCACAGGCTTATCCTTTATTGGCCTCTAATGCGCAAAAATATCTTGCTCGTCCCAGCCTGCTAAGTCCAGCTTGGCGCGGGTGGCAAGGAAGGTGAAGCACGCTTCGGCCATATCGGCGCGGCCACGGTCGGCCAGTTTGGCGTCCAGTTCTGCTTTCAATTCATGCAAGTAAATCACATCGCTGGCGGCGTAGCTTTTTTGCGCTTCGGTGAGCAGTTTGCTGGCCCAATCGCTGGTTTGTTCGCTTTTGTCCATATCAACGCCAATCAGCTCCGACACGATCGATTTGAGGCCGTGGCGGTCGGTATATGTACGCGTGAGTTTGCTGGCAATTTTGGTGCAATACACAGGGGCGGGCATGGTGCCTACCCAGTGGAACAGAGTGGCCATATCGAACCGCGCAAAGTGGAAAATTTTGGTGATTTTTTTGTCGGCCAACAGCTTTTTCAGGTTGGGGGCTTTGTAGGTGGTGCCATCAAACTTCACCAGCCACACAGTGCCTTGGCCATTGCCAATTTGCACCACGCACAGGCGGTCGCGCAGCACATTGAGCCCAAGCGTTTCGGTATCAATGGCCGCCATGCCGTTGGGGAACTTGGCATCGGCGGGTAAATCGTTGGTGCATTCAATGAGTTTTATGGCCATGCGCATTTATACCCTATTTTTTACCGTGTTGCCAGTATCACTTTCCAGTAGGGCTTTTTTCATAAGGGTGGAAAGTGGCGGTAACGCATTGTTGGCAAACGCATTTGCAGCAGGGTGCAGGGTGGGTATTTTCCCAAACCGCACCTCCACATGTAACGTGAGGTGGGTAAACACATGTTTGATATGCGCCCTTTCTTGCCAATCGGCAGGTGGGGTGAAGGGCATGGGAATTGTTTCCCACCCCGTGTGCGGCACTTCCCACAAGTTGGCGAGCAACCCCGTGGCAGGCCGTTGGCGCAGGTAAATATGGCCGTGAGCATCTGCCACCACCCACGCAATGGCATGGTGCACGGGGCTTTTTTTCTTGCGGGTTTTGCGGGGGTAGCTTGCCGCATCAGGCAAGTTGGCACAGGCGCAAAAGGCCGCCACAGGGCAAGCGGTGCAGCTGGGGTTTTTGGGCGTGCAGATAGTGGCGCCCAGCTCCATGATGGCGTTGCCATAAGTGCGGGGCTGCTCTGCACAGTTGATGCTGGCGGCCAGTTTTTTCACCGCAGGCTTGGCGGCAGGGAGGGCGTCTTCCACCCGAAACAGCCGGCTTATCACCCGCTCCACATTGCCATCGACCACCACGGCAGGCTGATTAAACGCAAAGCTGCGAATGGCGGCGGCGGTGTAGGGCCCAATGCCTTTGATGGATAAGAGTTTTTCTTCTTCCTCTGGCCACACACCGCCAAAGTTTTGCCCAATCTGCTGGGCCCCAGCGTGCAAGTTGCGGGCGCGGCTGTAGTAGCCCAAGCCTTGCCAGAGGTGGTAGACGTCTTCTAACGGTGCGGCGGCCAAGCTTTCCAAGGTGGGGAATTGTTCTAAAAAACGGTGATAATACGGTATGACGGCGGCGACGGTGGTTTGTTGCAACATCACCTCGGCCAGCCAAATGGGGTAGGGGTTTTGGGTGGCGCGCCATGGCAATTTGCGGCCGTGGCTAGCGTACCATTCCAGCAAAGCGGCATGGAACGCCTTGTTTTGTTTGGGCAATTTTGTTTGCTGTGGGTGTGGCATTTGCGCTAGACTATGCAACTATGGGGAATGATTTACAAGATACGATATGGACGGAACAAAACTTTGCCTGCATCACCTGCGGGCAAAGCGCTGTGGCGCAAGGCCATGCAGGCACCAAGCACCGCAACCATTGCCCGTTTTGCCTCACTTCTAAACATGTGGACGATGCCATTTCTGGTGACCGCGCAAGTAGCTGCCAAGCCACCATGCGCCCTGTGGCCCTCACCTTTAAGCAATTGGGGAATGACAAATACGGCAAGCCCCGCGTAGGCGATGTGATGATTGTGCATGCGTGCACGGGATGCGGTAAAATCAGCATCAACCGCATTGCGGCCGATGATGATACGGGCAAAATTTTAGGCTTACTCCATGCCCACAATGGCTTAAAGGTGAGTGGCGTGCAGTTGCTGACGCCTGCCGATGAGCCTGCCGTAAGGGTGGCTTTGTTTGGAAAAAGCGCACATGGCGGACGATAAAAAACCCCACGAGGACAAACGCAGCTTTAAACTGCAGCCTGTGGCCGCGCGCTTGCCTGCCTTGCTGCGCAGCAGCGGGCGCAGGCGGGGTTTTACGGAAGCGCATGTGCTGACGGCGTGGCACCAGATTTGCCCTGAATATCACGCCTATTCTCGCCCTACGAAATTGTGGGAAACAACACTTACCGTAGCCGTGAACAGCGGCAGCGCCCGCGCCAATATGCAGCTGTGGTTGCCGACACTGATTGAGCGGATTAATACCTTTTATGGGTACGAGGCGGTGACGAGTATCAAGTGCGTGACCCAAGCCTTTGCGCCTAAACAAGCCGCACCTGAGGCGGCAAAGCCACTGAGCCAAAACGCACTCGCCAAGGCCGCAAAGTTATGCGAGAGTGTGCAGCATGAGGGGTTGCGCGAGAGCCTCATTACGCTGGGCGCGCGCCTGATTGATACACCGCAGGGGAAGAAAAAGGAGAACCAATCATGACCACAAAATTTTACCTGATGCTGGCCACCGCCGCCATGGCCACCAGCGCCGCCGCTTATGCCATGGCCAATACACCTGCTGGCGCAGGCACACCCATTGCCGCCGCTGTAGAAGGTGCTGTAGTGGCAAACCCTGCGTTAGCCATTCAGCCGACCGACCGCATACTGGGCAACCCCATGGCACCGCACACGCTGATTGAATATGCCAGCATGACGTGCTCGCACTGTGCGCGTTTCCATACCGAATTTTTACCTGCCATTCAAAAAGAATATATTGATACGGGCAAACTGAAGCTGGTGCAGCGCGACCTGCCATGGGACAACATGGCCCTAGGCATTGCCAAAGTGGCGCGCTGTGCCGAACCGAACCAATATTACACCTTGGTGGGCGCCTTTTTTAAAACCCAAGAACAATGGATGAAAACCAGCGACCCCATGGGCGAGATTAAAAAAATCAGCCGCTTGGTGGGCATGACGCCCGAAAAAACCGAAGCCTGCATTAACGATGGCCCCCTGCAAGAGCAACTGCTGGCCACCAAAAAAGTGGCATTGGAAGTGCTAAAAGTGCAAGGCACGCCAACCTTTTACCTGAACGGCAAGCAGATTGAACTGACCAAGTTTGAAGACGTGAAAGCCGCCGTTGACGCTGTGGCCAAGTAATGCCCGATACGCCCACCCCGCCCGACGACAACATGCAACGCCAAATGGCCGATGGCTATACCATGGCCCTGCATTTGGTGGTGAGCACATTGGTGGGGCTGGCCATGGGTGTGGGGCTGGATAAATGGCTGGGCACGGCGCCGTTGTTTATTTTGGTGTTTATGGGGTTGGGCTTTGTGGCGGGCTTTCGGCGGATGTATATGGCACTGGTGCCGCCGCAAAAATAGCATCCTAAAAATTATGTGGCCCCTTGCAAGGGGTTAAAATCATCCTATAATAAGCCTAAGATAACGCAAATATAGAAATAAAAGGGAATTATCCATGACAGATATGACAAAAGGTATCTTATCCTTACAAAAAAAAGGCATTATTTCGGAACTTGATGCAGCTTTGCTTATTCGTAACCATTTATTTGGACAGAATGATCGTATCTACATTGAAAGAACACCTCAAAAGCCTGTAGACTTTACTTTAGATGACGCCAAACAATTTTTACGGATTGTTATGCGTAATGAAGAATTAGCTCACGATTCGGAATGGCTAGAACGAAGACTTGATGGAGTCGACAGAATAATGGTCAGTTTGCTTGCGTATCCT
>JBAQUW010000183.1:0-8351 GCA_049297755.1 Alphaproteobacteria bacterium | reverse complement strand
AGGCGGAGCGGCTATTGCTGTAGCCGTTTTTGCGCATCTCTTTACGGCGCAGGCGGGCTTTTTCTTCCCGCGCTTGGGTGGTTTTGGCCACCAGTTTGGCTGCTTGCCGCGTGTGCAGGGCTTGCGGGCGGGATTTATCCACCATAGCGGCGGAAAATGCGCCCACAAACAGGGCGGAGCTACGGCGATACACAATGCCCACGGGCACGGTGCGCCCCTTAGGCCCCACCTGCAAAATAAAGCAGGATCGGGTGCGTGAAAACTGGTAGCCCGTGGGCTTCAACTCGGGGCAATCTTGCTGATGCTGCCGTGCGGCCAACTGATCGAGATGACCTACCGACACTTTCTGCTTGGTGAGCCGCTGAATAGCATCGGCCACTTCCGCATGGGTGGTGCAGGTAAACAAACGGTATTCGGCGAGGGACATGGTCCAACTCCTTGAGTGTTGCAGAGACATGCTGTATACCTTGCTCATGCGTCACATGCAATAAAAAAACCAGCCTTTTGCAAGGCTGGTGGGTAACGCCAAGGAAAGGCGTAATGGCTTAGAAGCGGTAAGCCATACCTGCGCCCACGATCCATGGGTCGAGGTCCACGTTCGCGGTGACGGTACCGTTGACTTTGGCGTCGGTGGAGAGGTAGAGTTTCTTCACGTCAAAGTTCACAGCCAAGTGCTCATCAATACCAATGTCTACACCTGCTTGTAGGGCAGTGCCGAAGCCATTTTCGTATTCCACGCTGCTCACGCCACCATCGTTTTCGTTATAGAACACGGTGTAGTTCACGCCAGCGCCAGCGTAAGGGCGCACGCGTGAATCGGGGCAGAAGTGGTATTGCATCGTCAGCGTGGGGGGGAGCAACCACACATCACCCAAGTCTAAGTTGCCAGAGGTGGTGTTGACGGCCGACATATCATGTTTGGTAGTCGCAGCAATCAATTCAGCGGCAATGTTTTTGGTGAAGAAGTAGGTCACGTCCACTTCAGGGGTGATGCTGGCATCGGCCTGAATTTTACCACCAATGCTGGTGTTGCTGTCTTCATCGGGGTTCACCATCAGGGCGCGCATACGCACAATGTAGCGGCTGGCATCGGCAAAATCGAACAAATCGGCAGCGTTGGTGGGTTTGGTAACCAATTCTGCATTGGCAGCACCAGCCAACAAGGTGGCGGCGAGTAACAGTTTTTTCATAGGTCATCTCCTTTATTGATACCCACAATATAGCTACGGGTTTTAACAAATAGCCATAAAAATAAAAAGGTATTGGCCGCTTTTTGCCCACCAAAGTGGCAGAAATACGCCATATTGTTGAGTGTGTTAGTGGGATATTCCCCATAAAAAGACGCGGAGTTCTGGCAACTGTTTTAATTGATTGCGGAATTGCCATGTCTCCATATATGGCAAGCGTTCTTGAATAAAACTACGGGCGTCCACCTGCTGGGCGGGGGTGAGTTGCGGCCATAGTTGACGGTAAGCTTCAGCTTCATACAGCCATAAACTGTGCTCCCACGCGCCCGCCTGTTGCGCCATAGCAAGGGTAGGTAGCGTATGCGGCCCTGCTGCCAACTGGCTTTGCAGCTGGTGCAATTGCGCCCATGCGTAGGGGTTCAGCGGGTTGCGGCGCAGGCCTTGAATATAGGGGGTTTGCGCTTCCAGCACCGCCATACGCTGCGCGATGGAGGGTGCTTGCTTGGCCCAATGATAGTGCACATACCCCAAACGTTTATATTCCTGCGCCGCAGGCCACCACGCCAACGCAGCTTGGGTGCGCATAATAGTATTTTTAAGCGCTACAGAAGCTACAGGTTGCCCTTGCGCCAACACCAGTGCTGTGGAATGTGCGGGAACAAACGCAATGGCCAGCCCACCAAACATCAACCCGCCCAAAAGTGCCCCGCCGCCCACCACCCCTGCGCCAAAAAAGACAGGGGAGGCAAGAGGTTGCGGCGTTGCACGACGGCTGAGACTTTGCGCCGCCGCCATGCCCAGCAACAGGCAGAAGAGGGCGGCAATGGCGGGCATTTCGGCGCTGAAGTCGAACAGCCCATGCACGGCCACCAGCACCAGCGCGGCAAGACCCATGGCAGGGTAATAGCTGTGCTGTTGGCGCAGCGCTAGGCCGCGCAGCAGGCCATAAAGAAACGTCAATAAGCTCAGCATCAGCAGGGCAAACCCTACCGTACCCATTTCTAACCACACTTCTAAAAACGTGTTGTGGGCATGGTCGGTGCGGAGAGCGCTCAGGAACGAAGCATCGCGATAATACCGAAACACATCTTCGAACGTACCCAACCCCGTACCCAGCCACCCGTGATGTTGAATAGCCTGCCATGTGAGCAGATAAATACTGCTGCGGATGGCGCCATCGCCTTCCAATGCCGCCAACCAGCCGCCACTGCGGGCGTCGACCCACACCGCCACAAGTGCGGCCAAAAACACCACTATGGACATGGCCGCAATTTTGGCTTTCCAGCCCTGTTGTTTGAATGCCATGGCCAGCACAAACACCGCCAGCCCCACCATGATGGCGGCCAAGCCTGCGCGGGAATCTGTCAAACCCACCGCCCCCAAAAACACCATCGTTAACCCCAGCCACAGCCAAGGTGTGCTGTATTGCAGCCGCTGTTGCAGTGCTAACTTAACGCCTTGGGCATTGCGGGCGGTTTTTTGCCACGCATCCACCCATAAGGTGCTGCTCACCAGCGCCATCAGCCCACAATAGGTGGCAAAACTGTTGGCATTCAGAAAAAAGCCGGTGAGTTGGTCTTGGTACATGGTGCGCGTCACCCCCCACACGGTGGCAGAGGGCTCGGCCAATTGATACGCCCCATAAGCCACCGCCAGCCCCCCTACAGCCACCATGACGTGCAGGGTGCGCTTCACATTTTTTTCGCTTTGGCCCAAGGCGATTCCCCCCATGAGCCATACACCTAAGCCTAGGGCGTAAATCAAGCGCTCTAGGGTAGCAAAGATATCGAGGGACAGGGCGTGGTTGATTTCTCCACCCACCACGGCTTGAGCGGCTTGGCGCAGCGGCAGCAAGGGGAGCAATTCAGCCGGCCATAGCGGCAACACCTGCGCCACCCCCCACAGCCACAAGCCCGCCAACAGCAGCAACACCGCATAAAACCAAGCAGGAATAACCACGGCCGTTTGGCGCTGACGCCACGCCCATACCAGCAACCACAAGCCGCCCAACGCCACAAACCATGGCCAAATATACGGGCGGTTACCCGCCAGCCACAGCCCCATGCTAAGGCTGCTGAGCCATAACACACTGTTCATGCCACGCCACCCATGGTGCAGATGCGCTGCCACTCGGCGGCTGTTACGGGTTGCACGCTCAGGCGTGTGGCTTTCACCAAGGCCATGGCAGATAAATGCGGATTAGCTTTAACAGCATCGAGCGTGACGGGTGTTGCAAACGGTTTAACGGGCACCACATCAACGCGTACCCATGGATTTGGCCCATGGATTGGTTTGCCTGCGGGGGGTGTAAAGGTATCATCAGGGTATGCGGCGCGGATAATGCGGCAAATTCCTACCACGGCTTTGCCGATGTTGCTGTGGTAAAAAAATGCTTCATCGCCCACCCGCATGGCGGCCAAATTGTTGCGGGCTTGGTAGTTGCGCACGCCGTCCCACTTCCCTACGCCATCGGCCACCAGCTGATCCCAGCCAAACACATCGGGTTCGCTTTTCATGAGCCAATAGGCCATGGTTATTGCACCGCAGGCATGGTGCCTTCTACGCCTTCTGGCAAGGCCGCAGGTTCTTGGAAGGTGGCGGAAATGCCCGATGCAGCAGTGGCAGACGGGTCGGCAAATTTACCGGCGCGGAACTCTTGCAAAAAGTCGTCCATATTCGCTTTTTTGTGGGGCATGGTGTTCGATATATCGCCCAAGTCTATGCGGGGAGGCTCGGTAAACACGCGGCCACCTTGGGCCACACAGCGGCGGGGGAAGGTATCGATGAGCGCTTGGCCTTGCTCCAAGCAATCATCAAAATTTTTAATGCGCATGCTGGCGACGGTGGCGGTTTCGGGCACATCGAGCAGCAAATTGCCATCGGGCAGCAAGCATTGGCGCGGGGTGCTGGCCACAATCATGTTGCCCAGTAGGCGGCATTGGTCGAAGGTAAACACGGGGATAGCTTGAATGGCCAACAACATATCCTTACGGCGCTTGGCGGTGCCGAACAGCCAGAGCTCCAGCCTACGGCCTGGGTCGCGCCGCAACAGTTTGCCTTTGTTGTCCGAGATACGGCCATTAAACACAGTAAGTGGCCCCAGCGTACCGCCGCTTTTATCGCCATCGCCAAACAAATTCATGGTGAGGGTAATGCCTTTGTAGGCGGCCAAATCGCCGCGTGCTTCTGCAAAAATGGCATCGTCGGGGTGGCGTTCCTCGGTGTTATACAACAACTGACCCAGCAGCACTTCTTTTTCGGTTTCGTTCAAATTCCAGCGGGCTTTGTTGCCATCGGCATCGGCGGGGGCGCGCACATCCACCAGCACCGTTTTAATTTCGCTTTGTTTCTCGGCAAACAGCCCCATGGCGGGGTGGAAGGTGACGCTTTCCTTCACCGCTGCAAAAGCAGCTAAGGGGAACAGCAGCGTGCTGGCGGTGAGAAATAATTTCATAGCCAGAGTGTAGCGTATTTTTAAGGCAGGGCAAACAGGCAAAACGCCTCCCCAAAGGGAGGCGCTTCATGCGAGTCAACCATCGGCCCAGCGTTGGCCGGTGATGTCGTCATCAGGCTCTTGCGGCGCGGGTGAGGCGCTTGCTTTCGGTTGAAGCTTGGCTTTAAGCGCGCGCAGCACTTCAGGGTCTGCATCCACAATTGTTTTGGTCGCGGGGTCAATGCTCATCACATCTTTACCAGCGGCCAATTGTGCAACGGCATATTCAAACAAGGCGTAGGCCTCGTTATACATATCCACTTGGCGCTTATAGCCAAGAGATTTCACCAACGCCACGCGTTTATCATGTTCCTCTTGGGTGAGGTCAAGCTGAAATCGAACCATGATGTTTCTCCGCCCCAAAGCCGTGGGGTACGGTGTGGATTGCCACAACAAAACGTATACCTTACAGACAGCGTAATGTCAAACCCCTTCAAACTCCGCATGAGGTGGACGGGTGAGGAGAATCTCATACGCACGCTCAGGCGTGACATCGCCGTTGAGGATACCGTCTACCGCACTCACAATCGCCAAATCCAGCCCATTGCTGGCCGCCAAATAGGCCACCATGCGGGCGGTGTGAATCCCTTCTACATACGCCACGCGTTCCGCCGCTTCTTCCACGCTGATACCGCGCCCAACCAGCACGCCAAAGCGGTAATTGCGGCTGAGGGTACTGGTGGCGTGCAGCAGCACATCGCCCATGCCGGCCAAGCCCATCATAGTTTCAGCCTTGCCACCCATGGCGGTGGCGAGGCGTGTCATTTCCACCAAGCCACGGCATAGAAGGGCTGCGCGGGCGTTGGTGCCCACGTTCGCGGCATCACCCATACCATCGACCATACCTGCGGCAATGGAAAGCACGTTCTTCATCGCACCCGCCACCTGCACGCCCACCATATCGTCGCTAAAATAGGGGCGGATATACTTGACCGTAAACAGTTTGCCGACGGTTTCGGCCGTGCTCATTTTCTCGGCGGCCACCACCAAGGCGGTGAACAAGCCTTGCATCATTTCAATGGCAAAATTGGGGCCTGCTATCACCGCTTGGGTGAGCGGGTGGGGCACGGCCTCGGCCCACACTTCTGTCAGCAACGCGCCATCGGATGGCCTGACCCCTGCCGAGGCATGCACCAAAATATGCTTTTTGGTGAGGTACGGGCTGACCACCGCCGCAACCTCGGTTTGCAAATGGGCAGGAATACCAATAATAACCACCTTACACTTGGCCAACACTTCCTCGGCCGTGGCCACCGCCACCAAATTGGGCGAGAGCATAATGCCTGGGAAACGTTTGCGTTGTTCGTGCCGTTTATTGATATCGTCCCGAATCTCGGCATCGGTATCCCACGCCAAAACTGTGTGGCCTGATAGGGCGAGCAGTTGGCCGTAAGCCGTGCCCGCGGCGCCTGCGCCAAGAATGCCGATGGTTTGTTTGTCGAGAGTTTTCACCATGCTCTGAGTTTACACGATAGCAGTCATCTCGTCCAATGGCCAGCGGGGGCGCACGGGGAGGCCCCAGTCGTAGACGTTTTGGTGCTGTAGGCGCAGGCCGCCAGCGAGGGCAATCATGGCCGCATTATCGGTGCACAGGGCAAAGGGCGGCACCACCAGCGTGGCGCCTTGGCGGGTGCAGACGGTGGTGAGCAACGTGCGCACTTCCGCATTCGCCGCCACCCCACCCGCCACCACCACGGTGGTGAGGTTTGTCTCTTTCACCGCTTTTTCCACCTTATAGGCAATGGTGGTGGCCACGGCGCGTTGGATACTGGCGGCCATATTGGCGCGGGCGGTATCATCCAAGGCGCCTGCCTTTTGCACCTGCAAGGCAATGGCGGTTTTAAGGCCGCTAAAGGAGAAGTCGAGGCCGTCCACCTTGGGGTTTGGCAGGGGGTAAGCAAAGGGATCGCCGCCTTGGGCGGCTTTTTCTAGCGCTGCACCACTGGGGCGCAGACCGAGTAAACGGGCGGATTTATCCAAACATTCGCCTGCGGCATCATCGCGCGTGCTGCCTAATGTTTTGTATTGGCCAAGGCCATCGACCCGCACAATCACACAGTGGCCGCCGCTGACCAGCAACAGCAGGTACGGGAACGTAACGGGGGAGTCTGGCATCAGCAGCGGGCTCAAGGCATGGCCTTCCAAATGGTTCACGCCAATAAAGGGTTTGCCAGCCCCCATGGCCAAGGCTTTGCCGAACATGCTGCCCATGAGGAGTGTGCCCACCAGGCCCGGGCCGACGGTTGCAGCAATGCCGTCAATCTCCGCCAAGGTGACATTCGCGCTGGCCAGCGTTTGGGCGTACAGGCGGGGCAAATGCTCTAAGTGCGCGCGGCTGGCAATATCGGGCACCACACCGCCCCACTTGGCGTGCTCTTCCACTTGGGTGTAGGTGTGTTGGGCGATGATGGTGCCACGGCCAGCAGTAACCTGCACCACCGCCACACTGGTGTCATCGCAACTGGTTTCGAAGCCGAGGATTTTCATACCACCCCTATAGCACACAAAAAAAGAGAGGCCAATTGGCCTCTCCCGTTCTTGTGGTTAATCCCAGTCTTCCACGCCACCGTGGATGTACCCGTGGTCGGTTTTGCCGACAATCAGGCGAATGGCGCAGTTTTGTGGGTTTTGCTGCTCCTCGTACCAATACCTATCTTGCTTGAGCAAGATTTTGGCTAGCACACGGCTGGTCAAGCCATGGTTCACCACCACAAAGGTGTTGATGCCGTGCTTTTCTTGGTCACGATACATGGCCCCCACAAACGAGCGGACACGGTCGCCCACATCGGCTGGGCTTTCGCCCCCAAAGCGCCGAATGTAGTAACGGCCATGGTGGGCGCGCAGCAACTGTTGGTAGGCATCGTAGTCAGGGAACAGGGTTGCGATTTCGCGCTGCCCCAAACCATTCAGCACCCCAAACTCTAGCTCGCGGATGCGGTCGTCAGTACGAATGTCATAAAGCTTGGTTGAGATACCACGCTTCATCATTCTGGAATGCAGTTCGCCAGACACATGACAGCTGGTTTCTACTGCACGTAGATAATCGCTACGGTAGATACGAAAACGCTTACTTAACAGGCCGCGTTTTTCCATATCATCTGCCAGAGCAACCGCGCCTGCGGCTGCCTGTTTGTGCCCAAGCGGTGTACCCGGAACTTCAGGGTCGGCCAGCTTCAGGTGCATCTCACGGTCCACATTCGTCACCGATTGCATGTGCCGCGTGAGATAAACCGTGAGCGGCGGCGGGTGGCCAACACGAATGGAGAAGGCTCCAAGGTCAAATCGAAAATGCATGAGGTGTTCCTTCTATCAGAGTTACTGATAGTGGCTATATAGTATGTATACATTTAAACTTCAAGCTATTTCTGGCAATGCCCGCACCACCATGTACCCCGCTGGCCAATCACGGCCTTTTGAATGGGGTGGCTACAAACGTTACACCCCTGCCCTTCGCGCCCATACACGCGGAAGTGTTCGTGGAAGTAGCCCAGTTTGCCATCGGCTTGCACATAATCGCGCAGGGTGGTGCCGCCTGCGCCAATGGCCTCACGCAATACGGCTTGAATGGCGATGAACAGCGCCATGCAGTCGCGTTTGCTCAGGCTTTCGGCGGGGCGGGTGGGTTTTATGCCCGCGCGGAACAGGGCTTCATTCGCATAAATGTTCCCTAC
>JBAQUW010000182.1:0-1926 GCA_049297755.1 Alphaproteobacteria bacterium | reverse complement strand
CCCCCGCCGTACCCTTGGGCATTTTCTTTGGCCGTTTGGCCAACTTTGTGAATGGCGAATTGTGGGGAAAACCTTGGATTTCCGCCACTGGTGAGGCAGGACGCTGGGCCATGATTTTCCCCCACGACCCCTTACAATTGCCGCGCCACCCCAGCCAATTGTATGAAGCCTGCTTGGAAGGCCTTGTTTTTGCAGCGCTTTTATACGTTGTGGCCCGTAGCCACCCGCCCCGCTGGCGCGTGAGCGGCGCGTTTTTATTGGGCTATGGTGTGCTGCGCTGGGTGGGAGAAATCTTCAGAGAATCAGACACTTACGCGTATTTACACACCGATGTTTTGAGCAGCGGCCAACTGCTGAGCTTGCCCTTGATGGTGGTGGGTGCTGCCATGCTTTACGCCTCTACCCGCCGCGCATGACCCAAACAGCGCTTTACCCATTGATTGTAAAGGAGATTTTTGAGCGCGGCCCCATGCCCGTGTCCCGCTACATGCAGCTGTGCTTGACGCACCCACAACACGGATATTACGTTAAAAATCAACCATTTGGCGCACCTACGGCCAGCGGGGGGGACTTTGTGACCGCGCCGCATATTACCAGTTTGTTTGGCGATGTGGTGGCCGTGTGGGTGGCCAAAACGTGGGAAAAACTGGGCAAACCTGTGCCTTTCAGCTTGGTGGAAGGGGGGGCGGGCGATGGGCAACTGATGGCCGATATGTTGCGGGCATTGAAGCGCATGGCGCCTGCATGTTTCACGGCAATTCGCCTTGTTTTTCTGGAGGTTAGCCCCCGTTTGCGGGGTGAACAAGCACTGGCCGTGCAACATTTCGGCTTGGAAGCGGCTTGGGCGGAGCATGTACTTGAAATTCCACAGGATTTTCCCGTGATATTTGTGGCAAATGAACTGCTGGACGCCCTGCCCATACAGCAATTTTGCGATACCGTGGAACGTTGCGTGACCCTGACCGATGAAAAATTGAATTTTACCCCCCCTACCCCCGTCACCCGTGAATACCCGTGTGACACCATGACATTTTTACAACAGCTATTACCCTTGCTTAAAAAAGGGGCAGCGCTGTTTTTGGATTATGGCTACATACATAGCAACCGAGAAAAAAATGGCGCAGAAAATGCCGATACCCTGCAAGCCCTGCACCGCCACACCAAGGTGGATGTGTTGAGTATGCCCGGCGATTGCGACCTGACCGCCCATGTGCCGTTTGGGCTGATTGCGGAATTATTGGCGGAAAAGCAAGGTAAAGAGCGGGTGAAAGTGGAAGACATGGCGCATTTTTTGCTGAAACACGGCCTAGCCCTGCGCGCCACCCAAGCGCTGGATACCGCCAAAACGCCCGAAGAACGCGCCAATATTGAAGCCGCTTGTGCCCGCCTGTTGCACCCAAATGCCATGGGAAGCTTGTTTAAGGTGTTGGAAGTATTGGGATAAAATGCGAAACCCCTGCCACATGGCAGGGGTTTGCAGAGTGCGGCAGTATGTTTTGGGGCACTCACCCTATTAACGCGAGGGCAATGACCGGTCCCTCTAGATGATGGTGCCCTCGCGGCACGACGGCCCGATGACCGTATCGACCGGCTCGGGCCAGTTGGCCGGCTCCACTTGGACGATGGGCTTGGCGAGGGTGATGTCCCCCATGCCGCGGCCGCAACCAGACTTGCCCACGCCTTCCGTGGCGGGGCTCAAACCAACAGGTTTGATCATGAAAAGGTCTCCTTTCGGGAGATGCGTCACAGGGGTTGGCACAATTACCTTCCCTTCTGCTTAGAATTGAATATACAATAGTTTGCATGAATTATGAAGTTTTTTTTGATGATGGCCAGCGTGGGGTTGAAGAAACCAGCGCGCAATTGCAGGCGTGGACGGCCAAAAACGGCGCCGTGGCGCATGTTCACCAAGTGCATGGCCACGGG
>JBAQUW010000181.1:0-10369 GCA_049297755.1 Alphaproteobacteria bacterium | reverse complement strand
GTCTTTCAGCAGCTTCACGGCATCGGCGAGCGTATATTTTTTCATATGCTCAACTTTACCAGCAACGGCTTTTTCGCGTTTGGTTTGTTTGATAACGGGTTTGTTCATGTTACTTGCCCTCCACCTTAAAGCCCA
Organism: Alphaproteobacteria bacterium; assembly: GCA_049297755.1. Lineage (GTDB taxonomy): Bacteria > Pseudomonadota > Alphaproteobacteria > UBA2136 > JAPPOO01 > JBAQUW01. Next base: position 10,234 of record JBAQUW010000181.1, on the reverse strand, counting down.
TGCTGCGGGCCGAACCTGCGATAATTTTCGCACCGGCGTCTACGTCATTGGCGTTCAGGTTTTTCATTTTTGCGGCTGCAATGGTGCGGCACTGGTCCATGGTGATGGTGGCCACAGGCGTTGCAGAGTTAGGGGCGGTGGCGCCTTTTTGCTTTTTGGTCGCTTCTTTAATGTACCAAGTGGCAGGGGGCGTTTTGGTGATGAATTTGAAACTACGGTCGCCGAACACGCTAATCACCACGGGGATTGGGGTGCCAGGTTTGTGTTCTTTCGAGGTCACTTCGTTGAAGGCCTTGCAGAACTCCATAATGTTCACGCCACGTTGACCGAGTGCTGGGCCTACGGGTGGTGAAGGGTTGGCTTGGCCAGCAGGAATTTGCAGACCAAACTTGGCAACCAGCTGGTTTTTACCGCCAGCGGGGCCTTTACCGCCAGCGGCGGGTTTAGCAGGGGCTTTTGCCATGGCAAAAAGTCCTTTCTTTTTCGTTGGTTAACTCCCACGATGCACACCATGTGCGGGCCCAGTGGTAACGCCCAGCCACCTGCAAGAGCAGGAGATAAGCGGTATTTAGGCCAAAAGAGGCTGGGCGTCAAGCCTTTATTGCTGCGTAGCGGGTGCAGTTGCTGGCGCTTGGCCAGCTTGGCGGGCGGCGGCCATAGCGGCTTCGGCTTCTTCGCGCTGTTCGGGCGTGAGGAGGCTTAAATTGCAGGTTTCTACCCCTGCCATGCAGTCTGCCAAGTTTTTTTCACGGACAGAGGTTGCCAATGCCGCTTGCATAGCAGCGCGTTCTTCGGGCGTAAGTTGGGCAGGGTTGCACGTTTCCATATTGGCCATGCAATCGGCAATATTGCGTTTACGAAAGGCTTCGGTAACAGCAGCTTTATCGGCCAATCGCACACGACTGCGGTCGCATTCGGCATAGGTTTCGAGGCACGGCGAAAGAATATTTTTTTGATAAAGCTGTTCATCCACCTCTGTTCTTTGCTCGGCAGAAAGGGCGGTGCGGTTGCATTCGGGCAGCTCGGCCATGCAATGCACCATGTTGCGCTGCTGTGCCAAGGCGTTGATTTTAGAGCGATCTTCTGTGGTCAGGCTGCTTAAATCACACCCGTCAAAGTTATCGGCGCAGACATTAAAATTAGCTTGGTAGCGGCCAGCGGCCACTTGGGTTTTTTCGGAGGCAGAGAGCGCATTTTCGTTGCAATCTGGCGCACGTTCTATACAGCTTTTCACCCGATACAGTGCCATACGCTCAACGGCATGCTGCTTGGCTTCGTCTGTGTCCAACGCCGAAACATTGCAAGTGGGCAGGCCCATATCGCACTGGGTGCGGTTGGCTTCGGCTGGGCTTTGGGTGAACTCAGACGTATCAAATTCTGGCGTTTCTTCTTGTGCCGTAGCGGTGAAAACCACAAGCATTAAACCAAGTGTAGCAAACCACATCTGTTAACCCTTTTTATTTTTTCAAGAAACTATCCAACAGCGCACGGCCAATTTGCCGCGCCACGGTGCTGCCCGCAGCCCGCACCACGGTTTTGGCAAACACCTCGGCATAGCCTTGGCGTTTGCCGCCGTTGCTGCCAATGTTCCATAAATCGGCGCCTTCATCAGCTGTGCCTTGCTTGCCTTTTTTTGCCACCACTTGGGCTTGAATGTCTTGCTTTTCAGCACGGCGTTTGGCCAGCATTTCATAGGCACTTTCGCGGTTAACCGATGCGTTATATAAACGCCCTAACAGGCTGTTTTGAATCAGCGTTTGGCGCACAGCGGGGTCTATTGGCCCCAGCTTACCCACAGGTGGCCGAATAAGCGTGCGCTGCACGATACTGGGAATACCGTCCTTTTCTAACGTACTCACCAACGCCTCGCCCACAATCATGTTGGCTACCACTTGCGCGGTATCGAAAGCCGGATTGGGGCGGAAACTTTCGGCGGTTTTTTTCACATCTTGCACACCTTTAGGGGTGAATGCGCGCAAGGCGTGTTGCACTTTAAAACCTAACTGCGCCAACACCGTTTCGGGCACATCTGTCGGGCTTTGGGTGATGAAGAAAATGCCTACCCCTTTGCTGCGAATCAGCTTCACCACCTGCTCCACCTGTTGCAGCAGGGCCTTGGGCGCATCGGTAAACAGCAGGTGCGCTTCGTCAAAAAAGAACACAATTTTCGGCTTATCAAGGTCGCCCACTTCGGGCAGAGTCGTGAACAACTCATTCAACAACCACAGCAAAAAAGTGGCGTAGAGTTGGGGCGATTGCATCAGTTTATCAGCGGCCAAAATGTTGACAATCCCTCGGCCATTTTCCACCCGTAATAAGTCGGCCACATTCAGGGCAGGCTCGCCAAAAAAGGCGGTACCACCTTGTTGTTCCAGTGTCAGCAAACTGCGCTGAATGGCACCAATGCTGGCGGTGCTGACCATGCCGTAGCGGGTTTGAATGTCCTTCATGTTCTCGCCCAGATGGATGAGTACAGCGCGTAAATCAGCCAAATCCAGCAGCGGCATGTTGTCGTCCATCGCCAATTGGAAGGCAATGGCCACAACGCCCGCCTGCGTGTCGTTCAATTCTAAAATGCGGGAGAGGAGCAACGGCCCCATCTCGGCCACCGTGGTGCGCAAGGGGTGGCCTTGCTGGCCAAACACATCCCAAAAGGCCACGGGGTTGGCGCTGGCGGTGTAGTCAGTGAGGCCAATATCGGTGGCGCGTTTTACCAAAAAGTCTTGCATCAAGCCCTTTTCGGCCAAGCCAGAGAGGTCGCCCTTCACATCAGCCGCAAACACGGCAATGCCATTGGCCGAAAGCTGCTCGGCCAGCACTTGCAACGTCACCGTTTTGCCCGTGCCCGTGGCGCCGGCAATCAGGCCGTGGCGGTTCAGGTACTTCAATTTGGCTGTCACAGGCTGTTTGGTATCGCTGGTGGCGCCCAATAGAATGGTGTCGGTCATGGATAATTCCTTATTACGCCATAAATGTACGGCTTTTGCCCAAAACGCACAAGCACCACTTTATTTGTATTCACCCCTTGACTATTTTTTAGGCAGCCCTTATATACGGCCTATCACTTCTTGAATCTTTCGTGGTTGTTGGTTGGCTGGTCGCTTGTTGATTTGCGCCATTCCCTTCTCTCTGAGAGCTTTGGAAGACGACAACAACCCATATGAAAGATACCCTCATGACGACAACGTTCGCCCAATTAGGGCTGCATGCGCAGCTGCAAAACAACCTGGCTCACAACAAATTTGTGAACCCTACCCCTGTGCAAGCACAGGCTATTCCTGCCGCTTTAGAAGGCCGCGATATTTTGGCCAGCGCCCAAACGGGCACTGGTAAAACCGGCGCATTTGTGCTGCCTGCCTTGCACAAAATGCTTAACAACCAAAGCGCAAGCCGTGGCCGTGGCCCCCGCGTGTTGGTGCTGACCCCCACCCGCGAATTGGCGCAACAGGTGTTGGATAACACCCGCCTTTTTGGCCGCGACTGCCGTTTCCAAACCGGCGTGATTGTTGGTGGTGTGAGCTACGGCCCCCAATTTAAAATGCTGGAAGGCAAATTAGACATGCTGGTGGCAACGCCAGGCCGTTTGATTGACCATTTGCAACAAAAACGCATCGACTTCAGCCGCGTGGAAATGGTGGTTTTAGACGAAGCCGACCGCATGTTGGACATGGGCTTTTTGGCACCTGTTGAGAAAATTTTGGCCGCCATTCAAGCCGCTGCTGGCCGCCCGCAGATGATGCTGTTTAGCGCCACATTCACCGACTCTGTTGGCAAATTTGCCAAGCGCGTGTTGAAAGACCCTGCCACTGTCAACTTGGCACCTGCCAAAGTGGACAACAGCCAAATTACCCAAATGGCTTACCGTGCCGATAACGCCACCCACAAGTTTGATATGCTCACCAACCTGCTGGAAAATGGCATTTTGCAAGGCGAAAAACGCACCCCTATGGGCCAAGTGATTATTTTTGGCGCCACCAAACACGGCTGCGACAAACTGGCCAAACGCCTCGAGCAAGCGGGTTACGACTGCGCCGCCATGCACGGCGGCATGAAGCAAAATGCGCGTAAACGCACGCTGGATAAACTCCACCGTGGGGAAATTCAAATTCTGGTGGCGACCGATGTGGCCGCCCGTGGGATTGACGTGAAGCAACTTTCTACCGTGCTGAACTTTGACCTGCCCCAAGTGGCCGAAGACTATGTGCACCGTATTGGCCGCACGGGCCGTGCGGGCGAGACGGGCATTGCCATTTCGCTCATTGCCCCAAGCGATGTGCCTATGCTGCGCGACATTGAAAAAGTGTTGGGCCGCAAAATGACCATGGCCAGCATTGGAGGTTTAGAACCTGCATTGAATGACGCCGAGTTTGACCGCCAAGGTGCCGCTGCCCCCCGCAGCCGCCAGGGCAACCGTGGCCGTGGCTTTGGTGGTGGTAAGCCCAGCTTTGGCGACCGCAAGCCCAGCTTCGGCGACCGTAAACCTTCATTTGGCGGAGACCGTCCGCGCCGCGAAGGTGGTTTCAACAAACCCCGTAGCTTTGGTGGGAATGACCGCGCAGCAGGCGCCCCTGCGGGCGAAGGCCGCCGCGAATTCCGTGGCGAGCGCCCCAGCCATCGCGCAGAGGGTGCCCGCCCTGCCCACCGCACTGAAGGTGGCCGCAGCGAAGGTGGCAACTTTAAACCCCGCCGCCCCTTCCGTGCCAACCGCGAGAACCGTGGATAAGCTCTCCCCCGCAAAAAAACCCGCCACTGGCGGGTTTTTTGGTGGGGGTGATGGCTTACGCCACTTTTTTGCCATCTTTGGCGGCAAGGTATGCGCCGGTGCCTTCGCGGGTGGCTTTCATACCTTTTTGGCCTTTTTTCCAATCGGCAGGGCACACTTCGCCATGTTCTTCAAAAAACGCCAAGGCATCGACCATGCGCAGCATTTCTTCCACGCTGCGGCCTAGGGGCAGGTCGTTAATCACCATGTGGCGCACCACGCCGTTTTTATCGAGCAAATAGCTGGCGCGGTAGGTGACGCCGCCTTCGTTCACAATGCCCAGTTTGTCGGCCCATTTGCGTTGCAGGTCGCTGGCCATGGGGTAGCTGACTTCGCCAATGCCACCTTCGTTTAACGCGGTACGGCGCCATGCGGCGTGGCAGTGGGCACTGTCCACACTGGCGGCCACCACTTTGCAGTTGCGGGCTTCAAATTGCTCCATGGCGGCATCAAACGCTACCAGTTCGGTCGGGCACACAAAGGTGAAATCCAGCGGGTAAAAAAACACCACGGTGTAGCTGTTTTTGCCGTAATTCAGCACGCTAAAATTGTTCTCCATGCTGCCATCGGGCATCACGGCGGTCAGGGTTTCGGCGGGGAATTGATGGCCAATCATAAACATGGGTATTCTCCTTTTCATCATCATTTTGCGGTGGGGGCACCATAGCAGGGTGGCACAATTTGACAAGAGCAGAATTTAAGTATACTTACATCGCATCGCATCCCTTTTTACAGGAGAACTCGCATGAAACTCTACCAGTTTCAGGCTCATGTGCACACAAAAATGGATATTTTGTACATGCGAACCCCTCTTGCACCCGCCTTACCCTTATGCCATATGCGATTGGTTACCACCATTGAATATGGCATTCACGATGAGCTTATTTCTAAAGACGATTACTTCACGTATTTGTGCAATTATTTTCCTCGCTGGCCTTTCTATTATTTCAATTTTCCAGAAGCCGCGTGGAAAGTAATAAATACCTTGCAATGGAAAAGAATTCCATTTGAGGATGTGCCACCCGTACTTCAAAACCATAGCTTTTTTTGCCCTTATAATAATACAAGTGCAAAAGCTGGCCACTGGTCGGTAACCGACGTGCCAGATAGCTTTCTCGCACAGCTTCATCAAGCAGCTGATGAGGCTATCAACCCATGGAAGCACCTATATTGGGCGCTGATTGTTGCAGCGCTGCTGATTTTGCACCAAGTGTTGCCGCAATTTTAACTGCACCGCCCTTCGGGGCGGTTTTTAGCACAAAAAAGCAACCCCGCATCATGCGGGGTTGCTACTTGGCAGGGGCTTATGCCGCTAAAGCCTCGGCCACGGGCTTATCCACCCATTCAGGCGGGTAGGCGGCCACCACGCGGTTAAAGCGGTGCTTTTTCAGTTTGATGGGCATGCCCAGCTTACGTAAAGGCCGCGCCAACATGCGCTGCCCCCATACCAGCTTGACTTTACTGGCATGGGGTAGCACCAAAAAGCGGCCATCGTGCAGCTCCACCATAAAGGTACTGTGCCGAGAATCGACCGACTCGCCACAGTTCAAGTACAACCCGTTGCGATACTGCCGTGCCCACGGAGCAAATCACACCATCCAGCCCTTTGCGTTGCGCATGGTCAACAATGCTATGGTGAAAGCGCCTTACCAGCACCTTAAACCACAGCGTTCCCTTGCGCATCCACGGATAAGCAGTATGGTGTCGGCTCCACGGCGTCAAGCGCGACATCCATTCGATGGCAGCATATGTGCTGTGCACCGTCATATTTTTGATGCCCCGTTTTAAAACGGGAGGCATAAAAAACGTGGCTTGACTGCCCTTGCCGTGCGAGAACGACTGCCCCACATGGTGGAACATATCCACTTGGTGGCCATGGCATTCCCACAAGAGTAAACCTGTGGCGCTGGTGTGAATGCAGAGATCGTCTTTATCCACCAACTCCACATGCCCAGCGGCAATCGCACCCTGCCAAATGGCACAGGCTTCAGGGTACGCTTGGGCAAACCACGGCCACAATTTATCAAAGGGGTCGTGGTTGCCAGCATGGTCAAACACCCGTGCTTCGCCATATTTAGCATGCAGCTCTGCCGCCCTCACTGCCAAAAAGTGGAACAGCTTGGTAGCATAAGCTTGGGTGGTGGCAATACGCGGCCCATGGGGTGCCATAGGGTCGCGCCAGTCGCCTAACATCACAAAGCGCTCTAGGGTATCCCAATCAAAGCGTTTGAGAGTTTTCAGCACATGCTTGTTGCGGCGCCGGCTGCCCAAATGAACATCCGACATCCAACACGCACGCGCTCGTATGGTCAGAACAGGAGGAGACATGAGACAACTCCATCAACAAAAAACGGAAGGAGATGCCGCCTTATACACGCAAAGCTGCCACATTTTCAAGCACAAAAGAACAGTTGATTTTTAAGCATAAAGCGCTAATCTGCCCTTATGCACACACATCACTCCCTCCTCATCATTGGCAGCGGCGCTGCGGGTTTAACAGCGGCCATTTATGCGGCGCGGGCGGGGATTGATACCGCCATTATTCAAGGCCTGCAACCGGGTGGCCAGCTCACCATTACCACCGAGGTGGAGAACTATCCGGGTTTTGCCGAGCCCATTCAAGGCCCATGGCTGATGGAACAAATGGCCGCCCAAGCGGCTCACTGCGACGCCAAAACCATCACCGATACGATTGTTGAAGCGCACTTGAATGAAAAACCCATCCGCTTGGTGGGCGATATGGGCACGGTTTACACCGCCGATGCTTTAATTATTGCCACGGGTGCCAGCGCCAAATGGCTGGGGCTGGAAAGCGAAAAAACCTTTAATGGCCGTGGGGTTTCTGCCTGCGCCACTTGCGATGGTGCGTTCTATCGCAACAAAGCCGTAGCCGTGATTGGCGGCGGCAACAGCGCCAAAGAAGAAGCCTTGTATTTGGCCAACATGTGCAGCAGCGTCACGCTCATTCACCGCCGCGACCACTTTAGGGGCGAGCAAGTGCTGACCGACCGCGTGCTGAAACACCCCAAAATTAAAGTGTTATGGAATATGGCCCCCGACGAAATTTTGGGCGATGCCAGCGGCGTCACCGGTATTCGGGTGAAAAACACCGTGGACGGCACCACGCAAGACGTGACCGTGCACGGCGTGTTTGTAGCCATTGGCCACCAACCCAACACCAGCCTGTTTAAAGGCCAGCTGGAGATGGACGAAACGGGCTATCTGATTGTGGAAAAAGGCACCGTGAACACCAAAATTAAGGGCGTATTTGCCGCAGGCGATGTGGCCGATAGCGTGTACCGCCAAGCCGTCACCGCCGCAGGCATGGGCTGCATGGCCGCGCTGGATGCTGCGCGATATTTGGAAACGCTGCACGCATAATTTGCAAAAGCCTTGCCTTTTGGGCGGGCTTTGCTATCTTCCTGCCCGTGCAGGTGTAGTTCAATGGTAGAACTCTAGCTTCCCAAGCTAATAACGTGGGTTCGATTCCCATCACCTGCTCCATGTTTTAGTAAATTCACATTAAATCAAAAGGTTAAATTATAGCCATAACCACCCTTGTAGAGCAAACTACAAAGGACTGCTACAAAATGGCCTGTATATATCTGCACCAACGCCAAGGCACTTATTATTTCCGTATGGCACTTCCCAGCCATTTACACTACTATTGTGGACAAAGGGAGTGGGTATACTCTCTGGACACCAAGAGCTATGCTGAAGCCCGTAGGCGTTGCCTTGCCTTTGCCAACCTAGCGCATGAGTTATTGACCACAATGGATTATCTTGCCTATGCAGAACCAACTTTAAGCCCTGAGCGCATAAGAGAAATAGTGCGCGATTACTTTGCGGACTCTTTAGCACGCCTACGAAAACATATGGATAATGCAAGAGCCCCACATTTACAGGGGTTTTTAAAAGTATACTTAAATAAATCTGATGTTGGCGATGACTTACTGCAACTTGCTAATACGCCTGCATTTTACACCGCAGATAGTATGAAAGGAGTTCTCAAACGAAACAAAGATGGGCAAATAACAACAACTGCTTTCAAAATAATGGACATACCCATAATAAACCGCCCTACAATAGCAGATATTATGGAATATATACTCCAACGACATAACATTGAATTAAAACCTCAGTATCAAGCTTATAAAGCGCTTCAGACCAATGTTAAGCGTTCTATTAAAGTTCTTGAAGATATCCATCAACAATACGTTGATAGTGATGTTGAGCCATACACACATGATATTCTTTTCCAAGATTTATTAAAAAACTCTCCGTCTGTTACTTTAGTGAAAGAAGTTATGGATGCTTACACAGCAGATGTTGCTAAAAGTTTAGAAAATTCCACAATAGAGCGTATGAAGATTGGTTTTAAATGGTTTATAGAAAAATTTGGTAATCTTCCTATACATACTATTAACAAAAAAACACATGCTAACCAATTCAAAGAATTACTTACAAAAATTCCAGCTCACGCAAGTAAAAAATACAAAGGATTATCCTTGACTGATTTAGAAAAAACACTTGGAGATAAATTAAGTTATAGTAGTCAAAAATCATATTTAACTGGCATGAGATGCTTATTTAGCTGGGCTAAAAATGCAGGTTTTTATGAACCTGAAAATCCATTTAGTAAAGTTGAGCCTCCAAAGCCAGCTAAAGGTAAGAAAAATAAAGAAATACAGCCATTTAGCCCAGAAATGTTACAACAAATTTTTTCCTCTTCCATTTTTACAGGACATGCAGGGCAACGTACACGCAAAGGCAAAAAATTAATCAAAGATAGCTTATACTGGCTTCCACTTTTGGCGCTTTTTACAGGAGCCAGAAGAGAAGAACTTTGTCAGTTATCTTCAAAAGATATTTATCAAAAAGATAATATTTGGGTGATAGATATTCATCGGAACGGGAATAATCATTTAAAAAATGAGTACAGCGAAAGGTTTGTTCCAATTCATGAAAATCTGATTAACTTGGGGTTTGTGGACTATGCATTAGATATTTTTCAAAAAGAAAAGATGCTTTTCCCAGACCTTACATTCTCAGTAGGTAAGCAACGGTATGGAGATTGCTTTGGGCGGCAATTTAGCCGTGCGATGTCGCAATTAGACATAAAAACAGAGGATGTAAACTTCCACAGCTTTCGCCATACATGTATAGATGCGTTACGCAATGCACGGGCAGAAGAAGGTGTTATTATGGCGCTAGTCGGTCACAAAGATAACCGTATGATTGGTCATTATGGTAAAGGTTACAGTTTAGCTGTTCTTAAATCCAACCTTGACAAGGTAGAGTATCCAAGCATTTCTTGGGAGAAGGTAGGTGTAGTAGAAGCCTAGTCTAAATGAGGGGGGGGGAGAGGGAAAATTTATTTAGCTATGCGTATCAGGATAGTGACAATCACGCACGGAGACTTTTTAAAAAAGACATTTTTCAGAAGCAGCTTCTCCAAGTTTTGATATATCC
>JBAQUW010000180.1:0-6995 GCA_049297755.1 Alphaproteobacteria bacterium | reverse complement strand
ACCGTGGCGAACGCATGCACAAAAGCGTTGTGACGCCACTCAAAAACATGTTGGCCGCTGCAAAAAAAGATAAAATAAATATCACCATTCTCTCGGCATTCCGTAGTGTGAATTACCAAAAAAATTTATTCTACGGCATTGCTAAAAAACGCAACCAAACATTAGAACAACGCGCAAAAGTTTCCGCACCACCAGGCCACAGCGAGCACCACACGGGTTATGTGTTCGACTTTGGTGATGCGACCCAACCCGTCACCGATTTAGAAACTACGTTTGCTGATACACCTACTGGCGTATGGTTGAAAAAAAATGCTCACATGTATGGTTTTGAAATGTCATTTCCAAAAGATAATCTTCAAGGCGTGAGTTTTGAACCATGGCATTGGCGCTATGTCGGAAATAACAAAGCCTGCCAACACTTTCACACCGCACGCACCACCTTTGTTGAGACTGCCACCATACCGTGCGCCACACCAAAATGATGATGATTTTGCAACAGAGGTACAACGCGCTTACGTCTTTTTTTTATAACAGTCGTTGACATATTTTCTGGTGATGGCAGGCTTCTCTTACAGCCGACGGAGGCACGCCCAAAATAGGTTGGGCAAATGCGCCAACGGATGACAAAAGAAAAAAGGATACTCCCATGGCCGTAGCCAAAAAACCCGCTGCAAAAAAAGCTCCTGCAAAAAAAGCTGCTAAACCAGCTGCAAAAAAAGCCACTAAAGCCGCTGCCAAACCAGCCGCTAAAAAAACTGTGAAAAAAGCAGTTGCCAAGAAAAAATAAGGTTTAAACCTTATTCGACAACGCCGCCCGCTGGGTGGCGTTTTTTTGCTGGCACAATTTTTCTTGCCAAAGCCTTGAAAACCCTTTATACACAACCTACATACCGTGTAGGCGCCCACATAAAACAGCGCCAATCCACAGAATTAAACGTGCTTATTACCCGCCCCCAGCTTGGAAATGCCGCTGGAATGGCTAAGGTGAAAGGTTTACCCCACAACGGTGTGAGGCAAACCACCACAGTGACGGCATTTCCACGAAAGACAAAGCAAACATGACGACCGATACCCCCAACAAGCCAGCAGGCAAACCTGCGGCTAAAACTATGCACACCAAACAAGCCAAGCCCCAGCAAGCGGCAAAGCCACAAGCGCCTGTGGTGCAAATCATCAAAAAGAAACTTCCTGCGAGCGGTGCCACCATCAACCCCAAACTTGCCCCCTTGGTTGGTAAACTTCCCTTGAATGTACCGTTACAAGCAGCTAACAAACCTCAACCCCAACAGCACAAAAATGGCGGGCGCGACCACTTGCGCGGCGTATCTGTCAAAGACATGCCCCATGGCAACGGCAATAAACCTGCCGCCCCTGCCCGCAAAGCGCACCTGACCGTGCTGCCCTTAGGAGGTGTTGGCGAAATTGGCATGAACATGACCGTGTATGGCTGCGATGGCCATTACATTGTGGTCGATGCTGGCCAGAGCTTCCCCAATTTTGAAGATTGCCCAGGCACCGATTCCATCATTCCCGACACCCGTTTTTTGCGCGAACACTTTAATAAAGTGGAAGCCTTTTTCCTGACCCACGCGCACGAAGACCACATTGGCGCCGTGGCCTATTTGTGGGAAGAACTCGGCAAAAAAGCCTACGTCTCGCCCTTCGCCAAATTGGTGTTGGAAGACAAATTGCAACAAATGGGTATCAACCCCCACAAAGGCGAAGACAAAAATCGCATTGTAGAAATTAAAGAAGGCGTGCGCTACAAAGCTGGCCCGTTTGAAGTGGAGTTTGTGGAGATTAGCCACAGTATCCCCGAGCCCTTCGGCCTCGCCATTCACACGCCCTACGGCACCATTTTCCACACGGGCGATTATAAGTTCGACCCTAAACCTTTGCTCGGCAACCCCGCCAACGTGAAGCGGTTGGAAGAGCTGGGCAACGCCGGCATCCTCGCCATGGTGGGCGATAGCACAGGTGCCTATAGCCCCAAAAGTGCAGGCAGCGAAAGTGATTTGCCGCCAGCGTTTGATGAGTTGCTTGCCCGCGCCAAAAACAAAGTGTTCTTCAGCGCCTTTGCCAGCAACACAGGCCGCATTATCAACATTATTGAACAAGCGGCCAAACATGGCCGCCGCACCTGCTTGCTTGGCCGCACGGCGCTTAAATTTATCGACCACGCCAAAAAGCTTGGTTACTTTCCAGGCTCACTCACCAACCACCTGATAAGTGCGGAAGAAGTGGCGGGTATGAAGCGCGAAAAAGTGCTGATTTTTGCCAGCGGCACACAGGGCGAAGCGCAAGCCAGCATGAACCGCCTTTCGCAAGGTCAAGTCATCAAAGGGGTTAAAATTGAACGCGGCGATATGGTCATTTGCTCCAGCAAAATGATTCCGGGTAACGAGCGCGCAATTTTGGATGTGCTTAACCGCATGATTGGCCACGGTGCCGAAGTGGTGCTGGAAAGCATGGCCAAAGTGCACGTTTCAGGTCACGGCGGCAAGCCCGACATGAAACGCATGTACGAGCTCCTCAAACCCAAAGTGCTCATTCCCGTGCACGGCGAAGAAGGCCACTTGGTGGAGCAAGCCCGTTGGGGTAAGGAATGTGGCATTCCCATTGTGCTGCCCATTCGCAATGGCCGCATGGCCAGTTTGGCTGGCGAGGGCGACGACTTTGTGCCCCACCTGCAAGAGCATATTTACCCCCACGGCCGCAATTATGTCGATGGCCTGAATATCCTCGACCAAGACGTGTGGATTTTGCAAGACCGCAAAAAACTGGCGTTCAACGGCTTGGTGGTATGCGCCGTGGCCGTGCAAGCGCAAACGCGTAAGTTGGTAGGCAGCCCCAGCATCAGCACCATGGGGCTCATCGATCCCAAACTGCAAAAAGGCATTATGGATGCCTGCTACACCAAAACGCAGGAGCTCATGACCAACAGCTTCAAACACCTGCGGATAGACGACCCCGCCGTGCTGCAAGAAGCCATTGGCCAAACCTTAAAGCGCATCTTCAGCACCGAACGCGGCAAAAAACCCGTGGTGGTGGTGCAGGTGGTGGAAGTATAAATGCTTATGTCTTCCCAGCGAAAGCTGGGATCCATCTTTACCTACAACAAAGCCCCCTTGCGGGGGCTTGTTTATTGTGGTGTGGCGTTTATTCTTTCCCGCCCAAAGTCTGCTCCATCTCAGGCATCATGGCTTGGAAAGCTGCTGCAATTTCAGCAATATCCATCACGGGGCCAAATTCTTTCATACCCAACATACCCTCAATCGCTGCTTGGCGCCCTTGCAGATAAGCCACCACAGCTGCTTCATAATCGGCCCATTCTTTGCGCTTACGCTCCACAAACGCCGTCACTGCATCCACAAACACTCGGCCAGTGGTTTCCAACGGCAGGCGTACTACATTATCGGTTGTCATCACTCAATTCCTCTTTTCTCCTTCTCATATGGGGCGAAAAATCGATTCCGCAAGGGGCCAACACAAAAAAACTTTTTTACATACAATTTTATTGACAAACCCCGCCTCACCGCCTAAAACCCGCCCACCTGTAGCCCTTTTTGAAAGGATCACCATGTCTACCATCCTTCCGCCGCGCTTTTACCATGCCGTGGGCCGCATTTTTCTGGTGCTGTGCCTGTTGGTGGGCTTTGCCTTAGGTGCTGCCGCTGTTTATTTGGGCGTGTCATGGCAAGAAGCCCTCACGGGCAGCATCATCGGCCTGCTGTTTGCGCTGGGCTGCCTGCTTCACCGCACAATGCCTGCCTTGGCCTATGCCAAGCTGGTTGCGGCCTTCAGCTTCGGCGTGCCGCTCGGCCATGCCGCCATACGGCACCTGCACACCTTGCTGTAAAGCAAAGCGCCCCCTCGGGGGCGCTATTTGCTGTGCAATCCGCTTAATTTCTGGCTTATTTGCCTTTGCCAGAGCCACTTTTCATTTTGGCTTCCACAAATTCCACATGTTTGCGCAACATAGGGTCATATTTGCTCAAACGAATTTTTTCCACGGTGTTTTCGCTTTTGGGGTTCTTTTTGGTGGTGTAATAAAAGCCCGTTTTTTGACCAGCTTTCACATGCCCTTCAGGGTATGTACCGGTAGATTCCAGTTTAATAAAAATCGTTTTTGCATTACGGCCCATGGTTTACTCGCTTTTTTACACTGTTCTCTGTCCTCTTCAGCAAGGACGCTGCTGCCTTTTAACGGTTACAGGACTGGCCGTCAAGTGGTTTTTATAGCGGCGGCGAAAGAAACACGTGGATGGCGGCGAAGGCCGCCATCCACGTCGACAAATACACCAGTTCAGGCTACTTCCGCCGCCCTTGAGCCTCAACCGCCGCCAAAGCCGCCATATTCACCATCCGCCGCACACTGGCCGCCACGTTCAAAATATGCACGGGTTGCTTCAGCCCCAACAAAATGGGGCCAATATACTCGGCATTGGTGTTGACCATGCGCAACATGTTAAAGGCAATGTTGGCGGCGTCCACATCGGGGCAAATCAGCAAATTGGCTGGTTCCGTCAACGCACTCCCTTGAAACACCCGCTGCAACACCCCCATATCCAAGGCGCTATCGGCCTGCATTTCGCCATCAACGGTCAAATGAGGGGCTTCGGCTCGAATCAATGCCAACGCCTCCCGCATTTTGCGGCTGCTGGGGGTGGAGGACGAGCCAAAGTTAGAATGGCTCAACAACGCCGCCCGTGGCTCAATGCCAAAGTGGCGCATTTCTTCCGCTGCCAGCAAGGTCATTTCCGCAATTTGCTCGGCGGTGGGGTTGTGGGTGACGTGCGTATCGGCAATAAAAAACACGCGGTCTTTAAACATCACCATTTGCAGGGCGTAAATGCCATTGGCCCCATCTGTTTTTTGCGTGGCAGGCTCCAACACATCGGTCACCACGCTCAACACACGGTTAAACCGGCCAGAAAGCCCCGTAATCAAGCCATCAGCATCACCCTGCCGCAACATCATGCTGCCAAAAGCTACCCAGCGGCTGCGTAAGTGCACAGCGGCTTCGGCCAAGCTTACACCATCGCGTTTGCGGATATCGTAATACACCTGCGTATAATCGTGCAACCGCGGGTCCGTTTGCGGGTCTACCAAGGTAAAGTCGGGGTTGCTCTCCAACTCCAGCCCCAATTCCGCCAACAACGGCTTCACCACACTGGCACGGCCCAACACAATGGGCAGGGCCACACCTTCGTTCAGCACGCTTTGGGCGGCTTGCAGGGTACGTGGGTCTTCCCCTTCAGCAAACACAATGCGTTTTTGCTCTTTGCGGGCAGCACTAAAAATGGCGCGGGTCAGGTTAAAACTTTGGTCCAGCGTGGCCGTCAGCTGGTTACGGTATGCCTCCAAATCGTCAATGGGGCGCGTGGCAACACCCGTATCCATGGCCGCTTTGGCCACCGCAGGGGCAATGCTGGGCAGCAAACGGGCGTCGAACGGTTTCGGAATCAAATACTCTGGCCCAAACTTCAACCGCTTGCCTTTATAAGCCCGTGCCAATTCTGCATCGGCTTCTTTCCGCGCCAATTTGGCCAAAGCGTCAGCTGCCGCCAGTTTCATCTCGGTATTGAAGGTGGTGGCGCCGCAATCCAGCGCCCCACGGAACAAATACGGAAAACCCAACACATTGTTAATTTGGTTGGGAAAATCCGAGCGCCCCGTACCAATAATCGCATCGGGGCGCGCCGCTTTCGCCACATCGGGCATAATTTCAGGGGTCGGGTTGGCCATGGCAAAAATCAAGGGTTTTTCCGCCATGTTTTTCAACATCGCGGGCTTCAATACCCCACCTGCCGATAAGCCAAAAAACATGTCGGCACCATCAAGCGCTTCGGCTAACGTACGGTTTTTTGTTTTGTGCGCAAAGGGTTGCAAATATTCATTCATTTGCGCGCGGCCGTGGTAGACCACACCGTCAATATCCACCAGCGTAATGTGCTTGCGCGGCACTCCGTATTCCACCAGCAAGTTCATGCAAGCTAAGCCCGCAGCGCCAGCACCACAGCACACAATTTTTAGTTTTTCTTTGTCTTTTTTCGCCACATGAATGGCATTGATAAACGTGGCCAACACAATAATCGCCGTGCCGTGCTGGTCGTCGTGCAATACGGGAATATTCATCCGCGCGCGCAATTTGCGCTCAATTTCAAAACATTCTGGCGCTTTAATATCTTCCAAGTTAATGCCGCCAAAGGTAGGGGCAAGGCTTGCCACAATATCCACAAACTTATCGGGGTCTTTTTCATCAATCTCCAAATCGAACACATCAATATTGGCAAATTTTTTGAAGAGCACCGACTTGCCCTCCATCACCGGCTTACTGGCCAACGGCCCAATGTTGCCCAGGCCCAGCACCGCCGTGCCATTGGTAATCACCGCCACCAAATTGGCTTTGGCGGTCAGGTTATTGGCTTGTTCAGGGTCGCGGTGAATCTCCATGCACACATCGGCCACGCCGGGGGTGTAACCGAGTGATAAATCTTCCTGCGTCATCAGCGGCTTGGTGGCCACCACTTCAATTTTACCAGGGCGGGGCAGAGAATGGTACAGCAACGCATTGCCATAAGTTTGGTCTTGAGACATCGGTTTTTCCTTGTTGATTGCAGGCAGTATAACCAAGTTGCCCATAAATGCTAGGGGCTGGTGTGCACCGCAAGAGGAATTATTGGACCAATTTCTCCAAATCCTTCGCCACCACCTCCACCCCCACATGGTGCGGCCAATGCTTGGCAAACACACCGTTTTTGTCCATCAGATACACAAAGCCGCTGTGGTTCATGGCATAGTCATTCCCTTCCCCTT
Source organism: Alphaproteobacteria bacterium (assembly GCA_049297755.1). GTDB lineage: Bacteria > Pseudomonadota > Alphaproteobacteria > UBA2136 > JAPPOO01 > JBAQUW01. The sequence goes on along the minus strand of JBAQUW010000180.1, from coordinate 176 downwards.
CACCTTTGCTGTAATACACTTTATAGGCTTTGGCGATGCTGGCCGTTTGTTCTGCCGTGCCCGATACCCCCATAAAGCTGGGGTGGAAGGCTGCCGCATATTGCGCCACCACCGCAGGCGTATCCCGCGCAGGGTCAATGGTCACAAACACCACTTGCAGCTGGCCTTGCACAGCG
>JBAQUW010000179.1:0-13626 GCA_049297755.1 Alphaproteobacteria bacterium | reverse complement strand
AAGGTAAGGGTCCATTTCCACAACACGCGATGCCGCGGGGGTGGTTTCATCCACATACCAGTGCAACAGAAACACACAGCCAAACCGGTCGGTAAACGCCTCTTGCAAGGCAATTGCAAACTCGGCGTACTTCTCTTGCATAAAGGTACGGTTGCCCTTGTTGACAGCCTCCCAATACCCCGTGAAGTCGATATACTTGCTAATATCCAAGTTAACCTGCAATTCGCCATTGTCCAACAAAGCAGGTACCAGCAAAGGAATAAGGTCACTGCGCACTTTTTTAGCGTCATACACCTCCTCAAACACCCGCTTGACCACTTTACGCAGATTGCTCAGGTTATCGAGAGTCACGTGAGGCGGTGTCACAAAGCGAATAGAGGCGCAATTGTCAGGAACGTTATTGGGCATAACAATCTCCACGAAAGATGTTTCAGGGTAACACCCGACAATTACCCTAAATGTATACCTTTGTCAAGCTGGCAAAAGAGCAGGGGACTTGCCGCGCAAAGGCGTTTGTTGTATGCATAGAGCCTCTCTCACGCTACACGCTATAAGGAGCGTCACATGCAACACCTTGCCCTGTTAAACAGCATTCCCCATGCGCGGGAGCTGAACCCCGAAGCCTACGCCCGCGCAGGCCAAACAACTTTGCCGCTGGCAGCCTCAGCTGAAGATGAAGCGGAAGCTGCCAAAGTGGTAGGTTCTGCATTGCAACAGCTGCAACGGCACTTGGTCACGCCGCCAGGCCCGCAATCGGGCCGCATGGAATGGGACTGGTACCATGCCGACTACGACGACTGGGACTGCCGCGATATGGATCGCATTGAAGCCACCAAAACGTGGCACGCGTTCCGCAACGCCATGGTGGCTAAAGGCTATACCTTTGAAGACACATGGATTGATAACAGCAATGGCTGGGATGACCGCCATTTTATCATCACATGGCCAGCCTAGCCCTTTTTCCCTTTGTGCCTGCCCCCGTGGCAGGCATTTTTTGTGGGGCTGGGGAGGGTTTTGGCTAGCATGGGGCAGGGGGGTTTGCTAGAATGCGCCACAGTAAAAGCAAAGCAAAGAAGCAAAACCCATGACCGACGCCAATAACCTGTTCACCAGCAGTATCGAACCGATTTCCATTAAAACCGAAATGGAGCGCAGTTATCTGGATTATGCCATGTCGGTGATTGTGTCGCGCGCGCTGCCCGATGTGCGCGATGGCTTAAAACCCGTCCACCGCCGTATTTTGTTTACGATGCACGAGATGAGCCTGCACCATAACCGCAGCTTCCGTAAATGCGCGCGTATTGTGGGGGATGTGATGGGTAAATACCACCCGCACGGCAACATGGCCATTTACGATGCTTTGGTGCGGATGGCGCAAGATTTCTCGATGCGCGAAACCCTCATTTGGGGCCAAGGTAACTTTGGCAGTATGGATGGCGATAGCCCTGCGGCTGACCGTTATACCGAGGCCAAACTCACCAAAATATCCGACTTTTTGCTGAATGATATCGACTCCGACACCGTCGACTTCCGCCCCAACTACGATGGCCACGAGCAGGAACCAAAGGTGCTGCCCGCCCGCTTCCCCAACCTGCTGGTGAACGGTGCTGCGGGTATTGCCGTGGGTATGGCCACCAACATTCCGCCCCACAACTTGGGCGAGGTGATTGATGCCACCCTGATGCTGGTGGACAACCCCACCGCCACGATTGAAGAGATTAACCAACACATTCTGGGGCCAGACTTCCCCACCGGCGGCACCATTATGGGTCGCAAAGGCATTCTCACCGGCAACGCCATGGGGCGCGGCAGTGTGATTGTGCGCGGCAAAACCGAAATTGAAAAACTGCGCGAAAATAAAGAAGCCATCATCATCAACGAGATGCCTTACCAGGTGAACAAAGCCAAGCTGGTGGAACGCATTGCTGAATTGGTGAAAGAGAAAATTGTGGAGGATATCTCCGACCTGCGCGATGAGTCAGACCGCGATGGCGTACGCGTGGTGATTGAGCTGAAACGTGGTGCCGTGGCCGAAGTGGTGCTGAACCAGCTGTACAAACACACACCCCTGCAAACCAGCTTTAGTTACAACATGTTGGCGCTCGACCGTGACCGCCCCAAATTGATGGGCGTGAAGGAAATTCTCCACTGCTTCCTAGCCCACCGCGAGGAAGTGATTACCCGCCGCACGCGTTTCGAGCTCAACAAAGCCCGCGACCGCGCCCACATTTTGGTAGGCTTGGCCATTGCTGTGGCCAACATTGACGAGATTATTAAAATCATCCGCAATGCACCCGACCCCCAAGTGGCCCGCGACCAAATGATGGCAAAACCTTGGAAGGCCGAAAGTGTGGTGGCACTGGTAGAATTGCTGGGCGAAACCATGGCCGAGCAAAAAACCTACAGTCTCTCCGCCAAACAAGCCCAAGCGATTTTAGACCTGCGCCTGCACCGCCTGACAGGCCTTGAGCGCGACAAAATCAACGACGAAGCGGCAGAAATTCAAAAGACCATTCAATTCTTGGTCGATATTCTCTCCAACCGCGCCGTTATGTTAAAAGTGCTGAAAGACGAATTGATTGAGGTGAAAAACCAATTCGCCACCCCACGCCGCACCGTCATTACCGATGGCGGCGCCGATGTGGACATTGCCGACCTGATTACGCCCGAAGACGTGGTGGTGACCATCTCGACCGACGGCTATGTGAAGCGCCAGCCCATTGCGGCCTTCCGCGCCCAACGCCGCGGCGGCAAAGGCAAAGCCGTCACCAACCTGAAGGACGACGAACAAATGGCCCAAATGTTTGTGGCCAACACGCACGATACCGTGCTGTTCTTCAGCAGCAAAGGGCAGGTGTATCAGTTGAAAATTTACGAACTCCCCACCGCCAGCGCCCAATCGCGCGGTAAAGCGTTCGTCAACTTGCTGCCGCTGCAAAAGGAAGAAGCCATTAACAGTGTGGTGCCTATCCCCGCCAACCAAGCCGAGTGGGGCGAGCAAACCATTATGTTTGCCACCCGCATGGGTATGATTCGCCGCACGCCGCTCATCGCTTTTGCCAACGTGCGCGCCGCAGGTATCCACGGCATGGGGCTGAACGAAGGCGACGAACTCGTCACCGCCCAACTGTGCCCCTACACCAAAGGCGATGTGTTGCTCAGCACCGCCCACGGCCAAGCGCTGCGGTTCGATTTAACCTTGCTCCGCCCCATTGCCAGCCGCACCGCTTACGGCGTGAAGGGGATGAATCTGCGCAAAGGCGATTCGGTCATGTCCATGTCCGTCATTGCCCCAGTGGAAGCCGAACTGCAAACCAGCCATGTGCTGTCTGTCACCGCCCGCGGCTACGGCAAACTCTCGCCCGTGGCCGACTACCCCGCCAAAGGCCGCGGTACGCTTGGGGTTATCTCCATCAAAACCACCACGCGGAATGGCGAAGTGGTGTCGGTGATTCCTGTGAACCTCGACGACCAACTGATGTTTGCCACAGGTGACGGCCAAATTATGCGCACCCGCGTGGCCGATATCTCGGTCATGGGCCGCAACACCCAAGGCGTGAAGTTGTTCGATGTGGGGGCCAAAGGGACGGTAAGCCTCGTGGTGCGTATTCCTGCCGATATGCTGGAAGACAAAAACAGCACCGAAGGTTTAACCGCGCCCGCTGAACAAGCCACACCCGACATGTTGGCCGAAGCCGCCAGCGGCCTCAACGACGCCACGGATGACGAGCCTGCCGCCGACACACCAGAGGACGACGTGACCATTCACTAAGCCTGACTGGAGCAACTGGTGTGTCATCCCAGCGCAAGCTGGGATCCATGCGGAGTAGGGGATTACGCCATAAAAAGAGGTTAAACGCCACCAAACCACGGTGGCGCTTAACCCTTTTAGCTTATTTAACATAATATATATTATGCGACATATCACAATAAACCAGTGCAAAAACAAGTCTCTGTACTATACGCCTTTTTAAACGCGCCGGCCTGTGCTACAACCTTGGTGTTGGCTTGCACCACAAAAACGCTCTCAAACGCTTCTGGTAAAGCCTTGTTTTTAATAATGTATTTGGAGAATCCTCATGGCCACATCTGCCCGTAGTTCTGCCGCCACCCCACAGTTCAATTACATTTCGGGCGAATTGGAAGCCATGGCCAACATTCCCAACTACCAAAACTGGATTATGGAGCGTTTTGCGCCTTACTTAAAAGGCCAAGTGTTGGAAATTGGCGCTGGCATTGGCACCTATTCCAAACGCCTTGCCGCGCACCCCAGCGTCACACACTTGGACTGCTTAGAACCCGACGCTGGCCAAACCCAAACCATTCAGGCGCTGAAGTTGCCGCACACGGAAGCCTTTGCGCAATTGTCGGAAACCTTTTTCCAGCAAAAAAAAATCAAAAACACCTACGACGCCGTGGTGATGATTAACGTGCTGGAGCATATTGAAGATGACTTGGCCTGCGCCCAAAGCATTTATAATGCCCTAAAACCAGGTGGTTACTTTTTGGTGTTTGTGCCTGCCTTGCAACCTTTGTTTAGCGAGCTTGACCACCTGCTGGGCCACTACCGCCGTTACCACCTAAACCCCATGAAAACCCTGCTGGAAACCGCAGGCTTTACCATCACCGACGCCCGCTATATGGACACCCTTGGCATTGCCCCATGGTATGTGGTGAATAAGCTTGGCAAATCCACCAAAATGAGCCCCAAAGCGGTGAAGTTGTACGACACCGTAGGCGTGCCTTTCACCAAATTTGCCGAAAGTTTTATGGCACCGCCCGTGGGTAAAAACGTCATTGCCATTGCCCAAAAACCCTTGGCCTGCGTACCTTTGCAGGCTTAAGTTTCCTTTACGCCTCGCTATCCAATTCCTGCACCCGTTCCGCACGGTGGCCACCGCCAAATGGGGTGGTTAAAAACGTATCGACCATGGCCTGCATATCGGCCACGGTGGTGAGCGTGCCGGCCAAACACAGCACGTTGGCGTTGTTCACCTCGCGGCCATAGCGGGCAAGTAACGGCACATGCGCCCACACGGCGCGGATACCCTTAAACCGATTGGCACGGATGCAAATGCCTGTGCCGCTGCCACATAAAAAGATGCCGAAGTTGGCGCTGTGGCTGCGCATGGCGGCCACACCCGCATCAGCCCGTTTAACATAATTATCGCGCGTGCTGGCGTCGGTGCTGCCCACGTCTACCACCGTATACCCTTGCTCCTGCAAGTAATTCACCACCGCCAGTTTCAGCGGCACAGCACGGTAATCGGCAGTCACAACAATGGTTTGGTTCATAGAAAATTTTATCCTATATCAGGTTTAAGTCTTGGGCTTTGGCACGCAACACCTGCAAATCGGCCCGCATGGTGGGGGTGGCAGGCGGGTTACGCAGCAAATACGCGGGGTGGAACACAGGCAACAGCGGCAAAACCCTCCCCTGCCCTGCCGCAAATGGCTGCCATTGGCCGTGCAGTTGCATTATCCCCACCTTGGTTTGCAGCAAGGTTTTGCTGGCCGTATTGCCCACGGCCACCAGCAGGCCGGGCTGTAAAATCTCTAATAAATTCAACAACAACGGGCGGCACGCCGCCAATTCCGCTGGCGTAGGCGTGCGGTTGGCGGGTGGCCGCCACCATGTGGTGTTGGTGATGTACATATTGGTGGCGCGGCTGAGGCCCACTTCCGCCAACAATTTATCCAGCAACTGGCCACTACGCCCCACAAAAGGCTTGCCCTGCTTGTCTTCTTCCGCGCCGGGGGCTTCGCCAATCAGCACAATTTTAGCGCGCACGTTGCCATCGCCATACACGGGTTGGGTGGCGTATTGCTTAAGCCCACAGCCATCAAACGCCGCCACGCGGGCTTGCCATGCGGCCACAGCTGGGGGTAAGGTTTCGTTCACTCAACTGCTCCAAAAAGGCTTTGAAACACTTGAAAATCCTTGTCACTTAAGCTGATGGCAATTTTCCACATCTGGGCTTTTTCATCGAGCTTTTGTTTGTCGATAGTGCCATGGGCAGCCAGCCACGCCAAAGCTTTGCCGTTGGCAATGCTCACGCGCAGGTTGCGCATTTTGTCATCCTTCGCCAGCACCTGGTCAATCGCCGTTAAAATGCCGCTCATTCCTTGTTTTGTTAAGGCCGAAACCCGAATCCCGTCCACCCGCAACGGCTCATGTTCAGGCAGTTTATCCACCTTGTTGGCCACATGAATAGCAGGGATAGTGGCGGCACCAATTTGGCCCAAAACATTCATCACATCAGCGGCTTGGGCCAATACTTCGGGGCTGCTGGCGTCGTGCACATGCAGCACCACATTGGCCTCGGTCACTTCTTCCAACGTGGCTTGAAAGGCCTCCACCAATTGGTGGGGCAAATCGCTAATAAAACCAACGGTATCGCTCACCACAATGGCGCGACCACTGGGCAAAACAATGCGCCGTACCAAGGGGTCGAGGGTGGCAAACAGCTTATCTTCTCCCTGCCCTACTTTGCCCGTGAGCGTTTCAAATAAGGTGGATTTTCCTGCGTTTGTATACCCAACCAGTGCCACAAGTGGCAGATTTTGGCGCTCGCGGCTGCGGCGTTGGGTGGCGCGTTCTTTCTTTACAATGGCCAATTCGGCCCGCAATTTAGTGGCTTTGTCGCGCAGGGCGCGTTTGTCCAATTCAATTTGGCGCTCGCCCGGCCCGCCTACTTTGCCTAAGCTGCCGCGCTGGCGTTCCAAGTGCGTCCACTGCCGCACCAAACGGCTGGATTGGTAGGCAATCCGCGCCAAATCCACCTGCAATTTGCCTGCTTTGGTGTGGGCGCGGGCGGCAAAAATTTCCAAAATTACGCCCGTGCGGTCCAGTACTTTGACCTTCCAGTCTTTCTCTAAATTGCGTTGCTGGCCGGGCGATAAGGGGTGGTTGATCATCACCGCCTCAATCTTATGTTCGGCAAAAAGCTCTGCCATTTCAAGCACTTTGCCGCTGCCTAGCAAAGTGCGCGCGTTGGTTTCTGCCAACGTGATGGTAGAGCCAAACACCACATTCACGCCCAAACTTTGCATCAAACGGCTGGCCTCTGCCAAGCGGGCGGTAACGCTGCGGCCCAAGGTGGGCGCGGCATTGCGGCCTTCGGTTACATGAATATGCAGCACGGCCGCGCGGGGCGGCACCACTGTCCAATTTTGCATAGGGCGGTTCATACCCTATAGGCTAACGCCACGGGCCAAAATAACAAGGGGATTGTGCGCGAAGTTTATTAAAGCTGAATTTTTTCAAGCAGATAGAAGCCGTACAGCGCAATGCCAAGGCCGCTGCCCAGCACCAGCGAGAGCAAGCTCACAATGGTGGACAACCCCACGCCAAACACCACCAAAACCAAGGCAGAAGCCAAAGCTGCGAGCATCAACACCAGCCCTAACGCAATTTGCTGGCGGATAAATGGGGGCATATTTTCAGGGAACATATGTGTATACCTATACTGTTGACGGAGGAGTGATATAGGCCAACGGGCAACCGATTGCAAGCCTTTTTTGTATACTTTTTGCATTTTAACCGTACCTTTTGATACCGATGCGTGCCGATATGATGCCGTCTCGCACATATGATAGACGGCTTGGGCCACAGCATAAAAGTTAAACGATTGTTTTGTATAGCAAAACGAATGTAACATTTCGGCTCCAAATGGAATGCTGCGGCATTTTTCGGCAAATGCCGAATTGTACAAAAAAGTACATGCGGATTCCGCTGAAAAGCCGGTGGGGTTTTGCCTAGTTAATGGGCATTCATGCTCAAGCTGCTCATCAGATTAGAACTTATTGTTTTGAGGTTTGCTTAGCTTAAACCGAATTTCATACTGGTAAAAGTCAAGCTGCGGCACCATGCTCAACGCGCGCTGTAAACGAACATCATTTTCTTGGGCAATAATCACCCCTCGCACCATCTGCGTGCTTTCAGCCAACTCTTCTTGCACATACCCCATATAACGTAACACTTGCCCCACAACGGCATCACTTGGGCGCCCCTTTTTAAGCTCTACCACCAATAATATTTTCTTATCTTTACTTATGGCTAAAATATCAAGAGGGCCTGTATCTGTCGCATATTGCTGCCCTACCATTTCACCATCTACTTCATAAATGTCATAATCCTTACCTAGTTCTGTTTGCTTCCAATTTTGGACCAAAAAATCTTCTAAATGTTTCTCTAACGCAAATGCTACCGCCTCTTCCGTAGCTTCTAAAGGTTGTGCCGTTAACCTTCCACCGCCCATAAATCGTACTATCTCGTCAGCATAAGAGGTTATTTTGCTGATTGTCCCAATAGAGCCCGTAGAATAGCGTAAAGCTTCGCTCATATCTGCGCGGTCTATAGCTTGCTCAAACCACCGCACAGGTCTGCGGTGAGGCAGATCAGTATCTTTTTCATATATATATGCCCCGCAAATTTCCCCAACTCGGTACTTGCCTTTACCATCAGGGCACAGCACAACATCACCCTCTTGCATACCTTTAGCAACAGTCCACAACGCCCCGCAGGCCAAGCCTGCGGCAACTTTTGATTTTCCCGCGTGTGCCGCTTGATATGCTGGAATAAACTGCGCATTAAACTGACGCCATGCTTCTGGTAAATGGCCATTTAAATTTTGCGTTATGCCAAAGTTAACACCTACATAACTTCCCGCAAAACATTGCTCGGCATACATACTTTTTTGCCCTAGCATTAAACGGTAATACTGCTTCATTCCTATTCCTTATATTTTCACTTATGTATCACATTAACATAAAACATAGGCTACTTTACAATTATGCTAAGATATTGGACTACCGCCTCCGCGGGATTGACGGCGCTTCGTTTGCACTTATGCGATTTACATGTAGGGCTTCGGCCTCCCTTTTTTTGTTTTTGGCACGACCAAAGCATACGTCGTCATGGCGAGGAAGGGGCAGAGCACCGCCCCGTGGCCATCTCTGGCATTACACAGTCGTCTGCGTTGAAGTGATCGATGGCCGCGCCCGAAGTGGGGCTCGCCATGACGAGTTATTGAATGAGCACATGCACAATAACGCAGTCATTGCGAGGTTTACCGAAGCAATCTGAGCAACGCGGTATGGCACAGCTGGTGAGATTGCCGCGCTGCGCTCGCAATGACTGAGGGTTATTTAACGAGCAGTATTAAAACGGCCCTTTGCCGCCCAGCATGCCTTTGAGGGCGCCCATGGCACCGCTTGGGCCTCCCATTTTAGAGAGCATCTTGGTCATTTGGCCCATTTGCTCGTGCATTTTGAGGAGTTTGTTGACGTCGGAGACCTCCACCCCTGCCCCTTTGGCGATGCGGATGCGGCGTTTGGCGTTGAGAATGGTGGGCGTTTTGCGCTCTTGCGGGGTCATGGAATCGATGACCGCGATTTGGCGGAGAATGATTTTTTTGTCGAGTTTGCTGGCGTCGACTTTTTCCAACATTTTGCCCATGCCCGGTAACATGCCCAGCAGGCCGCCAAGGCTACCTAAGCGGGTCATCATTTTCAGTTGGCGTTTCAGGTCGTCGAGCGTGAGCGCTTGGCCGCTGAGCAGTTTTTCTTCCAGCGCCTTGGTATCGTCTTCCTGCATGGCGCTTTGCATTTTTTCCACAAAGGCCACCACGTCGCCCTGCCCCAGCAAGCGGCTGGCCACCCCTTCGGGGCGGTAGGGTTCCAGCGCGTCCACGCCCTCGCCCATGCCGAAGAAGGTGATGGGCACGCCCGTGACCTCGCGCACCGACAGGATGGCGCCGCCGCGGCCATCGCCATCGACCCGCGTAAAGACGAGGCCCGTAATGCCCACTTGGCTTTGGAAACTTTGTGCCACTTGCACGGCCACTTGGCCCGTGAGGGCATCGGCCACCAGCAGGGTGGCGGCGGGTTTGGCGAGGTTACGCACATCCACCAGCTCTTGCATCAGCTTCTCGTCAATTTCCAAACGGCCTGCGGTGTCTAATATCAGGATATCGGCTTTGGCCTCTTTCGCGCTAGCAAGGGCGCGGGTGGTGATGGCCAAGGGTTGTTCGCCTGCGCGGATATCGAGCATGGGCACACCAATGCGTTCTGCCAGCGTTTGCAGTTGGCTTTGGGCGGCGGGGCGGTAGATATCCAAACTCGCCAGCATCACACTTTTGCCGTCTTTTTCCTTCAGGCGCTTGGCCAATTTGGCGGCGGTGGTGGTTTTGCCGCTGCCTTGCAGGCCGCACATGAGAATGACGGCGGGGGCTGGAGCATTTACAATAAATGGTTGCGGCTCGCCCAATACTTTGGTGAGGGCATCGTGCACCAATTTCACAATCAGCTCTCCCGGCTTGACGGACTTGATGAGTGCCTCGCCCACCGCTTGGGCTTGGATATCGGCAATCAGTTTTTTGACCACGGGCAGCGCCACATCGGCTTCCAACAACGCGCGGCGGATATCGCGCAGGCTGTCGGCTACCTCGGCTTCGGTGAGGCTGCCACGGCCACGCAGGCGTTCAAAGGTTTCGGAGAGGCGGGTGGTGAGGATGTCGAACATACTCCCCTTTTAGCAAAGATTGGGTTGACGGGGAAGCGGGATGTTGGTATACGAAAGCTCTCTACCGCAACACCAGAAGGAAATTTACTATGGAAAAGAAATGGGTGGCAATAGCCTTTATTGGCTTTGTAATGGCCATGGTGGTTGGAAATATTTTTTCTGAAAGCGCATATCAAACTGAAACCAAAGCCAAATACAAGGCCATTACCGCCTGTTACGAAGCTTTGGCCAAAGGCGCCAAGGTGGAATGCCCGAAGCTGCACTGAGGGCGGCCACCCTACTTTGCGCACCTTTTCAACAAGGTGCGCTTTTTTTGTTGCCTAAACCAGATATGCTGCTATATTCCGCCCGTACCAGATGCCAGATGGCAACCCTATGGCTGGATAGCTCAGCTGGTAGAGCAACGGATTGAAAATCCGTGTGTCGACAGTTCGATCCTGTCTCCAGCCACCAGAATTTTAATGCGCGGCGCGGTGTTTTGCGGTATACTTAAAAGTTGAAAAGATCAATCTGTTCTCGTTTTAGCGGATAAGGAGGCGACAATGTGGCCTTTTTCTCATGGAATGCCGGCAAAGGAATTGTCGGAAAAAGATGTGAAACATATGGTGTGGAACTCGAGCAAGTCTGACGCTTTGCAGAATGACACGCTGGCAGTGTTTGCTTGGCCATCGCTCAATTTGGTGGCCAATGAAAGCACCCAGTTTGCCCGCTGCCGCCAAGTGGATGACCGCACCCGCATTTATACCGTGTGGGTGCACGATGTGCCGGTGGAGCTGACACTACGCCTGACCGACGGTGCCTTAAGTTTTGCCGATGCGGCCTGTGTGGTGGATACGAACCACCCCCGCGCCACCGTGCATTTGCCCGGCGATACCTTTCCGTGGCATGTGCTGGTGCGGCGGTACCACAACTTTGTGCTGCTGTATGTGCCGCTGACTGATGCCATGGACGTGCAGGATGTCGACCGTGGTGGTAAGGTGGTGCTTGAGCGAGGTTATGCCACGCTGATGCTTGGCTGCAAACCGCGACGCCCGCAAGGCCCGACGCAACGCGAAAGCGCCCCTGGTGGGGCGCTTTTTTATGGACATCTAGCTATGCAAGGCGCGTTTAGCCACGGCCAAGGCAGCTTCCTTCACGGCTTCGGCCATGGTGGGGTGGGCGTGGCAGGTGCGGGCAATGTCTTCGCTGCTGGCTTTGTATTCCATGGCCAAGGCGGCTTCTGCAATCATTTCTGAGGCATTGTGACCAATAATGTGTACGCCCAACACTTCGTCGGTGGCGCTATCGGCCAAAATTTTCACAAAGCCGTGGCCAGCATCGACCGCCAAGGCGCGGCCATTAGCGGCAAAGTTAAATTTGCCTGTGTTGTAGGCGCGGCCTTGCTCTTTCAGTTGCTCTTCGGTGAGCCCTACCCCAGCAATTTCGGGGTGCGTATAAACCACCCAAGGAATGGCGGCGTAGTTGACGTGGGCGTGTTGGCCAGCCAACAATTCCACACAAGCTACACCTTCTTCCTCGCCTTTATGCGCCAGCATGGGGCCTGGGGCACAGTCTCCAATGGCGTAAATGCTGGGCACGTTGGTTTGGTAGTGGTTGTTGACGTGAATGACACCGCGCTCGGTTTTCACCCCCACCGCTTCAAGCCCCAAGTTGGCCGTATTGGCGCGGCGGCCAACGGCCACCAGCACTTTATCGGCGTCTAAGGTTTCGGCTTTGCCGCCTATGTCTAACGTGACTTTGGCACCCGTTTTGGTCGTGGTTATGGCCGTGACTTTGGCGCCCAATTTAAAGGCCAGCCCTTGTTTTTCAAACAATTTTTGCGCAGCGGTGCCAAGCTCGGCATCCATAATGGCCACGGGGCGTTCAGCCACATCCACCAATGTCACTTCGCTGCCCAAGCGGCGCCACACACTGCCCAGTTCTAGGCCAATTACCCCTGCCCCAATGACAATCAGTTTTTTGGGGACGGCGCTAAAATTGAGGGCGTCGGTGCTGTCGCAAATCACGGTATGGTCGAACTTGGCAAAAGGCAGCTCCACGGGCGTAGAACCTGTGGCAATGAGAATATATTTGGCCGTGACTTCTTGGCGTTCGCCCCTCTCACCGGTGGCTTCCACCAACACGGTGTTTGGCCCGGTCAGCTTGGCCCAGCCGTGCACCACGGTGATTTTATTTTTTTTCATGAGCATGGCAATGCCACCCGTCAGCTGCTTCACCACTGCGTCTTTTTTGGCAATGAGTTTTGAGAGAGTCAGTTTAGGTTTGGCGACCTCGATGCCGTAAATATCTAACCCACTGCTTACCTCTTCAAATTTTTCGCTGCTATGGAGCAGGGCTTTGCTGGGAATGCAGCCCACGTTTAAGCAGGTGCCACCAAGGGTGGGGTTGCCCTCTACCAAGCACACCGTCATGCCCAATTGCGCCGCGCGTATAGCGGCCACATAGCCTGCGGGGCCAGCGCCGATGATGGCGATATCGTAAGAAAAATTGCTCATGTGTACACTTTTTGCTTGTTGTTGAGGAGGTTGTTTGCCAGAATGACATTACTCAACCTTACGCTTGCCTGCAAGGGTAAGGGGAAGAACTTTTACTTTTTCTACACACAGGAGCACCGCCATGAGCGATGTGAAGCCCAAACACGAAGATACGTTAGCGCAAGAAATTCGGAACGCTTACGAAACAGTGATGGAAAATTTGGCGGCCAACCTTCCTTTTATGCCTGTCACCAGAGGTGAATTGGCGTTGAAAGCCACTTTTACGACAGCTTTTACCATTCAAGCTGCCGATACCCCCGAACGGTTGCGCAAACGGTTACCCGACCCCCGTAAGTTTTGGCTACAACATAGCGTTATGACGGGGTTAGGCGGGAGAATTATAACCAGTTCTCGCTTGGGGTACACGGTGTTTAGCAGTGCGGGCAGACTACCGCCGCGCGGCACATTTATAGACTTTGAAGCGATTGTTCGCTTCGACTTTTCCCGTGATTTGACCACGCCCCAGTTGTTTTATAAAACGGCCGAGGTTTTTTCCCAAGATCCTCGGCATAAGCTGGGTATTTTAGAGCACCGTTACCGCTGGCACTTTATTTTGCAGGGTGAAGG
>JBAQUW010000178.1:0-2752 GCA_049297755.1 Alphaproteobacteria bacterium | reverse complement strand
AACGCGGTGTGGTGCAAGATAAAAGCGGGGTGCGCTGCACAGCCAGCCACGATGGCTATCGGCACCTTGGCCTGACCCACACCCGCAGCGTGCATGTGGGGCAAGATGCCGTGCGGGGCGAAGATGTGGTGGCATGCACCACGGGTAAAACCCACCGCGTGCGGGCGCACTTTCACCTTCACCCCAAAGTGAAATGCAAATTGAAAGACGAAACGATTGCCGAATTGCAGCTGCCCAGTGGCACCAAACTGTTGTTCCGCGTGATAGGTGGCCGTTTGTATAAGCAAGACAGTATGTATTGCCCGCAGTTTGGCGTGCGACAGGCCAGCACACAGTTGGTGATTCAGGCCAACTGGCGCAAGGGCGCCAAGGTGGAGTGGGTGGTAGAGGTTGTTGCTTGACGCCAAGGCTTTTGTGGTATACAAAGAAAGCATTGGCAATCGCCATACCGCACCTCACGGCTTTTGAGGGTGGAGAAACACTATGCCTGTTCCCAGCAATAAGGAACCTTCCGGTTTTCGTCTGATGACTGATGCCGAGCGCGCTTCCATGCCCGACAAGGATGCTGCTTTCACGATTGGCGGCGTCACTTATTATCTCTCGGTGCTTGAGGTGAGCGATATTATCCATAGTGCCCGAATTTTCTTGGACGTGAAAAAGATTCGCGACAGCGCATAAGATTGACTGATCAGACTTCCCCCTGCTTCGGCGGGGGATTTTTTGTGCGAAATTTGTTTCTGCTTATTGGGCAGGCAGGGGTGTTTCACGCTGCGTATGCATAGAGTACACTTGTGGCTAGGGAATAAGGGGAAGATATCCAATGGCCAAAATAGTCACTGTGCAGCAAAAGCGTGTGCAAAAAGTAAAAATGGTGCAGCAAAAAGTGGCTGCCGAGCAAGTGAGTGATTTAAAAGAACGCGTGCTGCAAGAGGTGGAAGGCCAAAAAGCCCACACCTTTGAAGCCCAATTTTTGGCTAAAAAAGCGGCGCTGGAAAACAGCGCTGGCGAAATGCGCACCACCCGGATTGTGGAAGGGGTAACACCCCCCAGCCGCAAACGTGGCGGTTGGAGCCACGACCGCATGCTCACCACCGCGTTGGTGGCAGGTGTGGTGGTGGTGATTGGCTTGCTGCTGATGGGCCGCCAGCCAGCACCCACACCCATGCTGGCCTTGCAAGAGGTGCGCGATGCGGTGCTGAAAGGCGATGTGCAGGCCCTGGCTAAACATGTGGACTTTGACCGCACAGCCGCCAGCGTGGTGGCGCAGTATTACGATAAGCCCGTGCTGAGCATGGCCGATGTGCCCGCCGACGTGAAAAAATTACTACCAAAAGACGCGCAAGCTGCCAGTGCCATGATTAAACCCGGCTTGGCGGAAACCCTGAAACAAGACGCCTTGCAGGTGCTGGGCGGCGACGTGATGGCCAGCGAGGTGAACAAAGGCTTGTTCAAGCGCGTATGGGAAGGGTTAAGCGGCGGCCAACCCGTGCAGCTGCTAACTGTGAAGCGCTTGGTGGCCG
Organism: Alphaproteobacteria bacterium; assembly: GCA_049297755.1. Classification (GTDB taxonomy): domain Bacteria; phylum Pseudomonadota; class Alphaproteobacteria; order UBA2136; family JAPPOO01; genus JBAQUW01. Next base: position 1,232 of record JBAQUW010000178.1, on the reverse strand, counting down.
ATGATAAGGTGGCCGAGGCGGATATTCTGCTGCAACGGGGCGCGGAAGCGGCCATTGTAGGTGAGCCTGCCAAACTGGCAGTACGCATGGAAAGCGTGGAGGGTGTATGGAAAGTGGTGGCATTGGAGCGCGTGCAAGACACCATTGCCGCCTTGAACACCAAACCTGCTGAACCCGCAGTGCAAGTGGCGGCCAAGACGGCGAAGCCCAAGATTGTTCCTGAACCTGTTCCTGCGAAAAAAGTGGTTGAAGATACCCCCAAGCCTGCTGATATTGCTGAGGCAAAGAAAGTCAAAAACCCAGAATGGCTCACGTTTAAGGATGTGGTGCCATCTGCTGGGCCCAAAAAAGTGGCGGCCAAAACGCCTGAGCGCATGCCGCGCCAAGTGGTGGCCTTGCGCGGGGTGCAAAAAACCACCGTGGGCCAAGGTGCCAGCGCAGGTTTGTTGGTGACATTGCGCATGACGGGAGAATTAGATGGCGATGTGAAAGGCATGGCAGGGAAAGTGGAGTTTCGCGACAGCATAGGCCGCGCCTTGCGCAGCTTTGACGTGACCGATACCATTGGCTTTGCCCAAGGCCAGCAAGTGGAAAAAACCTGGAAGTTGCCGCTGAACAATAAGCAGCGCCGCGACCGCCAAATTGCCCGCCTGCCCTTGGAAGCCATGCAAGTGGTGTTTGTACCCACCCGCATTGATATGGCTGACGGACGGGTTTTGAAAGCTGGCATTTAAGTGCCAGCCGTGGTAGGACTATGGCATGCGTATTTGGGTGATCAATCAGTCTTGCCGGCCAGAGAATAACGCGCCTGCGAACCGTTTTTATGGCCTTGGCACCCAGTGGATAAAACTGGGGGCTGAGGTGCGGCTGCTGACGGGGATTCCGCACCGGCCGCAAGGGCAATTGTTCCCTGCGTACGTGAACGTGGATGTGACGCAGCCAGAAGTATTAGATGGCCTGACCATTTGGCGCCACCCAGAAGCCATTAGCCAGCGTGGCAGTGCGGTGGCTGAAGCACTCAAACAACTGAGGTTTGCCAAGGCCGTATGGGCGAACAATCGGGCGCGGGGTGAGGCAGATAGGCCGAGTGTGATTATTGCCAGCAGCCCTGATTTTTTCCATACCATTGCAGGCTGGCGTTTGGCGCGGCGCTACAAGGTGCCGTTTATTTTGGAAGTGCGCGATTTATGGCCTGAGATTTTTAAAGACATGGGAGTCGTGAAAAACCCCAC
>JBAQUW010000177.1:0-8827 GCA_049297755.1 Alphaproteobacteria bacterium | reverse complement strand
ATTATGATGAGCCTTGGCAAGGAGATGAAGGTCTGGGAGAAGACGAGAGCGGCTTTGAAATAAGCCTAAGACTTCCAGACCCTTGGGGTGAGATCCCTGTTGGGCAAAGAGAACAAACAAAGGCGCGTTTAGAAGTGCTCTCTATCCTCGTTGAGGAAGAATGTGCAAAGGAGGGATTTGTCTATCCTAACAACGCAGGATTGGATGATTCAATTGCTGGATAAATAATCTTACCGCTTTTTGCGCGGGGGCAGTTTGGTGAGTTTTTTGACTATGGGGGCGGGGCGCAGGTGGTATTGCTTGCGGCCTTTGGGTTCGTGGTAAATGCGCATGAGCAGTTCGCCCAGCACGCCCATACCCACCAATTGCACGCCCAAAATAATGAGCATGACGGAGAGCATGAGCAGCGGGCGGCCACCAATGGACGCGCCGAAGAGTTTCAGCACGGTCAGGTACGCGCCAATCAGGCCACCTACGGCAAAGCTGATGAGCCCCGTCATGCCAAAGGCGTGCATGGGGCGGGTGAGGTATTTGAGCAGGAAGGCCATCAAAATCAGGTCGAGAATGACGCGGAAGGTACGGTCGATGCCATATTTGCTGCTGCCATATTGGCGGGCGTGGTGGCGCACGGGCAGTTCTTCAATGCGGGCACCGTATTGCGACACGACAATGGGGATAAAGCGGTGGAGCTCGCCATAAATGCGCACGTCTTCCATGACTTCGCGTTTATAGGCTTTCAGCGAACAGCCTAAATCGTGCAATCTTACTTTCGTGACACGGGCAATGAGCCAGTTGGCAATTTTGCTGGGGAAGTTGCGAATGAGCGCGTTGTCCTTCCGCTGTTTGCGCCAGCCGCTGACGATATCGGCACCCGTTTTTTCCATGTGTTCCAACAGGCGGGGAATGTCGGCGGGGTCGTTTTGCAAATCGGCATCGATGGTGATGAGCACTTTGCCACGGGCATGGTCGAACCCTGCTTGCATGGCAGCGGTTTGGCCATAGTTGCGGCGGAAATACACGGGTTGCAGTTGGGGGTAGTCGAGCGCCAATTTGGCCAAGACTTCGGCGCTTTTATCGCGCGAGCCATCGTTCACGGCAATGAGTTCCCAGCTGAGGGTGGTTTGCTCCATCACGCTCATAATACTGCGCACCAAGTGGGGCAGGCTTTCTTCCTCGTTATACACGGGGGCGATGATGGAGACATCGAGCGTGGCGTTTTCGGAAACCATGGGGCCTTAATCCTTGTTGGGTTGCAGCGTGATAAATAGCATACAGTAGCCGCCAATGCACGCGTTTTGTGCAGTTTGCCCCGCTGGTATGGCGCTTTGAACGAGGGTAAGGTGTTGTTTTTCTAGCAACACCACGGTGTGTGGGCGCCAGAGAGGGGCGAGCTGACCCACGGCATGCGCCTCGGCAAACGGCAGGCCCGAAATAAGGCGTACGCTGGGCTGGTGTAAGGCATAGTGAATAACTGCTGTTTGGGCGGCGGCATGGGGGTGCTCGGCCACAAAGGCTTGCATTTTTATGGCCAATTCGGCTTGGGGCTGTTGCACATAGGCACTTACCATCGGCATAAACCCCACCACCAGCGCGGCCAAAAACACCCCCTGCCCTGCGGCAAAGGTGGCGATGGCACGGAAGGGCCTTTTGCCAAACCACACAAAACCCAGCACGGCACTCAGCACAATGGCCAGTCCCATCACATACGGGGCGGGGCTGAGGGGGAGCGTTTGGGCGAGAATATCGGCGGCGGGTTGGCTTACGGGCGGCCATGCGATGCCTAAGGAGGTAAGCCATGTGGTGTCGGCGCCCACCCGTGCCGCCACCAATAACGGGTTAAACAGCCACCACACGGCACCCAAGAGGGCGGCGAGGGTGATGCCACACACGGCCAGCAGACGGCGGGGTTGAGGGGCGGCATGTTCCAGCCAGCCCGCAATGGCCAAGGCGGCACCTGGCAGGGCAGGCACAATGTAATGCACCAATTTGGTGCCCGAAAAACTAAACAGCGCCAGCACGGCCAGCGCCCAAAGGGCGCCAATAATCGGCAGGGCTTGGGCGGGGTGGGCGCGTAGGCTGGCCAAGGCATTGCGCGCCAAGGTGGGCAATGCTGCTATAAACAGCACCGACCATGGGAAAAAACCCACCAGAAACACGGGTATATAATAAAAATAACTGCTGCTGTGGGTATTGCCCAAGCCTGCGGCAAAACGTTGAATGTTGTGCACCATAATGAATTCGTACAAAAAATTGTAGCCGCCCTGCCAGCCGTGTTGTTGCACAATGCTGTACACCCACGGGGCGACGCCAATAGCCATGGCGGGGAGAATGATGAGCGGGTTTAAGATGCGCAAATTATTCAAAAAATGGGGCTTGGCGAGCATCGCCACGCCCACGGCCACAAACGGCGGGAACAACGCAATGGGGCCCTTGGCCAGCAAGCCCAAGGCCAGCAGAATGCCGCCGAGCATTTGCCAGAGTGCGCCTTTGCGTTCGGTATAAAGTAACCACAACAAATACATGGTGCTGGTGAGCATGAGGAGGTTGAGGGCGGCATCGGCAATGGCCGCCCGCACCACAATAAACCATGACAGATTCAGCCCTAAAACAGTTGCCGCCACCAGCGCCATGCGCGGGTTGCGGGTGATGGCGCGGGTGAACAGATAAAACAACAGCACCGCCAGCAAGCCGCACAAGGCGCTGGGTAAACGGGCGGCAAAGGGTGTCATTTCGGCTTGGTAAGGCACGGCGCCAAAGGCTTGCAAACTTGCGGCTTGCAGCCAGTAAATCAACGGCGGTTTGTGGTAGCGCGGTTGGCCGTTATAATGCGGCAGGGTGTAGTCGCCCCCTTGCACCATTTCAACGGTGGCTTGGGTGAAAATGGCTTCGTCCACATCGGTGAGATGATAACGGCCATGACCCCAGAGATACAGCCCGGCCAGCACTGCAAACAGCAGCGCCAATAGGTGCGCGTGGCGCAGGTGGAATAAGGGGGTGGGTGGCGGAATAGGCATCATACTTTGGCCAAAGCATACCTGCGCGCCAAGTAAATGCCAACCCCATACCCAATCGCAATTCCTGCACACACATCACCCAAATAATGCGGGGTCACGGCCAAGGTGCGCGCCAAGGCCAGTGCCAAACCCACGCCCCATGCAAGCACGCGGTAACGGGGAAATGCCGTGCAAATGACTGCCACCAAGGCAAAGGTGGAGACGGTATGACCTGAGGGGAAGCTCCAAAACTTGGCGGAGAATGCAGGACCCCATGTCCAATACTCGGCCATGTTATGCCACAGCATCATTTTGGGGCGCGCGCGGCCAATCAGCATTTTCAGCAGCAAACCTAGCGCCCCTGCGCCGAACATAATCGGCAGCACCATCACCCACGCACGGGCGGCGTGGGGCAGGTTTTGCACATAGATAGCGGATTTTTCCAGTATATGGCGAGAGGTGGTGACTGGCGTGGGGTTAAGCACCAACACCCGAAGCCACAGCCAAAAAGCGCCTAAAAATAAGGTGATGGGCGTGTACCATGTGGCGTTTTTGCGCACCAGCCACCACGCGACACCTAAGCATAAAAACAATTGGAAGCGCCCTAAGCCCAAACCGCCAAAGATATGCCAAAATTCAACCAACGCGGGGCTTTGGTGGGTGTTGAGCCATTGAGTGAGGGCGGCATCGGCACCCGACACCCACAACACCACACCCAGCCCAAACAGGGCAAAGCAGGCCAAAAGTTCTGTGCGCGAAAGCATGGGGTATTTGTCGCATATTTTGCGCCATAAAGCTACCCATGCGGCGGGCTTTTGTATTTTAAGCAAGTGTGGTATATGCAGGGCATGAGCACGTCTGATAAATCTGGCTACCTGATGAAACGCCTGTTGTGGACCTATATGGGCCCCCACAAGCGCAAATTGGCCTATAGCCTGCTGGCCATGCTGGTGGTGGCGGGGTGCACCAGCGCCACGGCGTATTATTTGCAGCCGTTGTTCGACGCGGGTTTGATTGGCAAAAAAATTGGCGTGTTGCACAGCATTGTAGCGGCATTGGTGATTTTAACCCTGCTGAAAGGCGCCGCCTTTTTTGTGCAAAGTTTTTATATGGAAGCCATTGGCCAAACCATTATTGCTGACTTACAAAAAGACCTCTACAGCCGCTTGTTGGTGCAAGACCAACGATTTTTTCAGGAGCACCCGACGGCGACCTTGACCAGCCGCTTTGTGTCGGACCTGATCCGCATGAAAATGACCATCACCCAAATTTTTAACAGCGGGCTGCGCGATGCCGCCATTATTATTGGCTTGATGGGCAACATGATTTACCAAGACTGGAAGCTGACCTTGCTGACCATTTTTATTTTACCGCCTACCGCCTTTGTGATTTCCCGCAGCGGTAAGCTGATGCGCAAATATTCCCGCATTAACCAAGAAAGTACAGGGCGCCTTTCTTACGGCCTGAGCCAAACCTTAGGGCACATTCGGCAAGTGCAAAGCTTTACCATGGAGCAAGCAGAAAAAGCACGCATGAGCCATAAGGTGGCTGAAGTGCTAGATAGCTCTATCCGCGCCGCCCGTGTGCGCGCCTATAGCACCCCTATTGTGGAAGTGATTGGCACTGTAGTGATTGGAATTATGATGGTGTACGCAGGGAATATGATACGCCTAGGCTTGCTGACCCCCGGCGAATTTTTGAGCTTTATGGCCAGCTTGGTGATTATTATTCGGCCTTTGAAGGGCCTCACCAGTTTGAACCATATTTTACAAGAAGGTCTTTCGGCCGCGCACCGCACGTTTAGCCTAATGGACGCCCCCATTCATGTGGTGAACCCTGCGGGTGCCCCTGCCCTGACCGCAACCAAAGGTGCGATTACGTTTGAGAATGTGACCTGTGTGTACCCAGATGACACGATTGCCTTGACCGACCTCTCGTTCACCGTACCTGCGGGCAAAACCGTGGCCTTGGTGGGGGCCAGTGGCGCGGGGAAAAGCACGGCACTGAACTTAATTCCGCGCTTTTTTGACCCTGCGGCGGGGCGGATTTTGATTGATGGGCAGAATATCCGCGAGGTGGATGTGCTGAGCCTGCGTAAGCACATTGCGCTGGTGACACAAGACGTGGCGATTTTTGATGATACCGCCCGCGCCAACATTGCCTATGGCAACCCCATGGCCAGCGAGACAGACGTGACGCGGGCGGCACAAATGGCGGCGGCTGATGAGTTTATTCAACAATTGCCCCAAGGCTATGCGACAGTGCTGGGAGAAAATGGGGTGAAAATTAGCGGTGGGCAAAAGCAACGGATTGCCATTGCCCGTGCGCTGATTAAAAACGCCCCCATTTTATTGCTGGACGAAGCCACCAGCAGCCTAGACACTGAAAGCGAGCGCTTTGTGCAAACGGCACTAGAAACACTTATGAAAGGCCGCACGACGCTGGTGATTGCCCACCGCTTATCGACCATTGTGAATGCCGATACCATTCATGTGCTGGACAAAGGCCGCATTGTGGAAAGCGGCACCCATGCGCAACTGCTGAAAAAGAACGGCGCTTATGCGGATTTGTGGAAAATGCAGAGCAAAAATTAACGTTTTGATTGTCTGACGTTTTACTTCTGCGCTAGGCAAATACCCTTGAAACAGTTATGCTGCGCGCATAAAAAAAGGATTTGCCCCATGCCTGCAACTGACATTGTGATTGTTTCTGCCGTACGCACCGCCATTGGGAATTTCAGCGGTACGTTGAAAGACCTACGGGCGCACCAGCTAGGTGCTGTGGTGATTGCGGAAGCCCTGAAACGCGCGAGGGTAGATGGTGCCGATGTGGACGATGTGCTGATGGGCCAAGTGCTCACCACCGCCCAAGGCCAAAACCCTGCCCGCCAAGCAGCGATGGTGGCAGGGGTGCCGCATGAGGTGCCCGCCATGACCATCAACCAAGTGTGCGGCAGCGGGCTGCGCAGTGTGATGCTGGCAGCGCAAGCCATTGCCGCAGGCGAGGCCGATATTGTGGTGGCGGGTGGCCAAGAAAGCATGAGCCGTAGCACCCATTCCCTGTTTGCCCGCGAAGGCGTGCGCATGGGCCATGCGACGATGATTGACACGATGATTCATGATGGTTTGTGGGATGCTTTTACCGATGTGCACATGGGCATTACGGCCGAGAATATTGCCGATAAGTTTGGCATTACGCGTGAGGAGATGGACACCTTTGCCTTCCACAGCCAACAAAAAGCGGCTACAGCGCTGGAAACCAACCGTTTTGCGGACGAAATTGTGCCCGTGAGCGTGCCCCAAGGCAAAAATGACCCTGTGCAATTTGCCAAAGATGAATTTCCCCGCTTGGCACTGCCAGAAAAAATGGCTGCATTGAAACCTGCGTTTAAAAAAGATGGCCGCGTGACCGCCGCCAACAGCAGTGGCGTGAACGATGGCGCGGCCGCTGTGGTGGTGATGAGCGCGAAAGAGGCCGCACGGCGTCACCTCACCCCACTGGCCCGCATTGCCGCCTATGCCGTGGCGGGGGTAGACCCTGCGGTGATGGGTACGGGGCCAATCCCTGCCAGCCAAGCGGCACTGCAAAAAGCAGGGTGGAAACACGCGCAGCTAGACCTGATTGAAGCCAACGAAGCCTTTGCAGCCCAAGCCATTGCCGTGAACCGCGAAATGGGCTGGGACACCACCAAAATCAACGTGAACGGCGGCGCCATTGCCCTTGGCCACCCCATTGGTGCCAGCGGCACGCGCTGCTTGGTGACCCTGTTGCATGAGATGCAAAAGCGTGATGCCAAAAAAGGTTTAGTTACCCTGTGCATTGGCGGCGGCATGGGGGTGGCGATGTGTGTGGAACGGTAGCACTCTGCCCCCCACGCCAAAAGCCGCCCGAGAAGGGCGGCTATTGTTTAAAGCATCAGATAAGTGGCGGTGGTGAAGATGAGCGCCACAGCCACACCCGCCGCAAAACGCCAATGGGGCGCGTGGGGCGAGGCAGAAACCTCCCAAATGGTGAGGATATAGCCTGCCATGCCACTCAGTATCAGCACCGAGGTGGCAGGAGTGGCAGCGCTGCGCTGTTGCAGCATGACCAGCAACACGACCAAGGCAAGTGCGCAAAGGGACACAAAGCGTTTGTTTATCAGGTTCCAAAGCATGGTGTTCTCCTGCATAAAAGGGCGATAGGTTGAAACCCACCATAAACCTGAAGCAACAGGGTATGCAAACAAAAACCGCCCCGTAGGGCGTTGTTTTTGTAGCGCAGGGCTTAGTTGGCAGGCGTTTCGGTGGCAGCTGCTTCAGGGGCATGGTAGGCTTTTTCCTGAATACGGGCGGCTTTACCAGTACGGCCACGCAGGTAGTACAGTTTGGCACGGCGCACATCGCCTTTACGTACCACTTCAATTTTATCGACCACGGGTGAGTAGATGGGGAAAATACGCTCCACACCTTCACCAAACGACATTTTGCGCACGGTAAAAGTGCTGCCAATGCCATTGTTTTTGCGGGCAATGCACACGCCTTCAAACACCTGCAAGCGGCTACGGTCGCCTTCAATCACCTTCACAAACACTTTAATGGTATCGCCCGCTTTAAACGCAGGGGTAGACTTGGCGGCTTTGGCCATAGACTCTTGTTCAATTTTTTGCACGATATTCATGGCCATTTTCCTTACCTATTCAACTTTTTTGCCGTGTGCACAGGTTGGGTGCACGCAGGGCAGTGGGCGGTGTTTAGCGCGTTTGGTTACCCCTGTCAACAAAAAAACGGGGGCTAGCACCCCCGTTTTTCGTTTTACTTGCCGTGCTCGGCTTCAAAGAACGCCCACGCACCATAGCCAGCAATTGCAGACACAAGCCAAGGCCAAGCAAACCAATGGCCGACTTCAGTCATGGGGTGTCCAATCACTTTGACCATAAACCCAACCACCGCAAGGCCAATGCCAGTAGCAATCAGCATGGGCGTACAAGCAATGAGCATACGCTGGAAGCGCTGCGCATTGGCGCTACGCTCGGCCGTTGTAGTGGGCTGCTGGCGGTTACGCCATGCCAGATGGCAAAAGATAAGACTCGTCACCAGCAACGCCAAAAAGCCACCGCTCATCATGTCATCGGACAACGCAAACAGCTTGCCGTTGAACTGCTTCATCCCCCACATGAGGAGAAGGCTGCTCAATAGCGCAGTCACACTTGGAACAACGGCGGCAGTGAGGAAAGAAAACATGGAGATTCTCCAAGGTTGAGAGGAAACGGAAGTCATGGTTCTCTTGCGAGAACTTCTTGTATACCTAAGATATTCCTCTGTCAAGAGTCACCCGCTTGGCCATTTTTTTGCGCCACTTCTCAATATTGGCGTGGTGGCCGCTGGTGAGCACGTCGGGCACGGGTCTGCCTTCCCACACCGGCGGGCGGGTGTAGTGGGGGTATTCCAGCAGGGGTTGACCGTGTTCGTCTAGGATATCGAACGATTCTTCGTGCAGACTGGCCTCAGCCCCCAGCACGCCTGCACGCAGGCGCACAATGGCATCGAGAAACGGGAATACAGCCACTTCGCCGCCTGTCAGCACAAAATCGCCGAGCGAAATACGGCGGTCTACGTCCGTTTCCAGCACCCGTTCGTCAATGCCTTCGTAATGGCCACACAAAACAATCAGGCCGTTGCCTTGTGCCAATTCGCGCGCAAGAGGCTGGGTAAGGCGCTCGCCTTGCGGGCACAGATACACCACGGGGGCATCGGGCGTATGCTTGCGGGCGTGGCGGATACTGGCAGCCACCACATCGGGCCGCATGACCATGCCAGCCCCGCCGCCGTAAGGGGTATCGTCTACCGTGCGGT
>JBAQUW010000176.1:0-3114 GCA_049297755.1 Alphaproteobacteria bacterium | reverse complement strand
ATGTTACATCATCTTACCCCCGCCCAGCCCACCGTAAAACGCGCGCAGTTTATTCACGATGCCTTGCGCGACATGATTGCCAGCGGCCAGTTGAAACCAGGTGACCGCCTGCCGACAGAAGAAGATTTATGCGCCCATTTTAAAGTGTCGCGTACTACATTGCGCGAGGCCATTCAAATGCTGCGCGTGGCAGGCCTGCTCTCGGTTTCGCCAGGTCGCGGCAGTTATATTCAGCAGCCCCACTTGCCGCAAGTGATGAACGACATGGGCTTTTACGCCCGTATGGCAGGGGTGACAGCAGCCGATGCCAATGGCGTGTTGCTGTGCGTCTTTACCCAGCTGATGGGCAAGCTGGTGGCTAGCCCTTTGGCACAGCGCCGCACGTTGTTCGAGCATGTGCTGGGCCGCACCGATACCCCCGAGCAGGCGGAAGAAAAAGAGCGCCAATGGTTGCTCAGCCTTGCTAAAAACGCTGGCGGCATGGTGCAAGAAATGCTGGTGCATATGCTGCTGGCCGCCCAAAAAACTGAGCGTTTGCGCCGCTTTGCCGATGCCGATGAAGTCATGCGCGTGTTGCAAACCCAAATCCGCTTCAACACCACGGTGGTAGATGGCGACGAAACCACGGCCAAACGCTTGCTGGAAACTTACTTTATCCCGCTCACACAAGCAGTCAAAAGCGCTTTAAAATCAAGCGTTAACGGCGCAGCTTCCGCACCGCGTATGGCAGCACACTAGCCAGAATGGTGACTGCGACGACATGGGTTAAATAGCTTTGCCCGGCAAAGTGCCACAGCTCGCGCGCGTAGCCAAAGCAGCTCATGTTCAGCATGCACATCAGCCAGCTGCCAAGGGTGAAAAACAGCAGAAAACCAAGCAAAGCCGCCCATAATCCGGCCAGCACATCGTCCAACATCACGGCCACGGGGGCGTGCCAATCGCGGTCAATCCAGCCAATGGGGAAAGGCTTCACCACATCTAAAATTCTGAATAAAATGAAGGAGATAGCAAACCATAAGGCAGTATCTTGCGTTAGGCCATACTGTTGCAGGGGGAACATGCCAAAGGGGATGAGCGCAATGCCTTGCCCCACCACTTCATCAACCACAATGCTGCCAGAATCGTGAAGTTTTCCGCCATGTTCCAGCACCCGCACCGCCGCCCAGCCCCATAAAAACAGGGCTACAATACCTGTGATTAAGCCCACGATACCCCCAAAATAAATCACCGCAAACCAAAAGGGGAGCGCCACCAAGCTGCCCCATGTGCCGGGTGCCCATGGCAGTTGGCCAATACCGCCAAAATCCGCCATTCTTTCGGCCCATTGGGGGGCTGTTTTTGCACCATTGTAAACTTTCGGCTCCAAAACGGCTTTACTTTTTAAGCTATTGTTTTTTAATGGGGTTTTTGCGGCCATTGGGCGGCTTGGCGGTTGCACACTTTCGGCTTTGCGTGCAACGGGCTTTGTTGCCGTTTTTGCGGGTGCTTTTATGGTTTTTGGAGTTGCCTTTTTGGGGGCGGATTTTTTGGCCAACAGTTTGGCGGGAGATTTTTTTGCTTTCATGCCTACCATACTTGCATATTTTAGAGGCATTTGCTAGATAGCCGTATGCATTTACCCAAATTGCCAGTTTTGCCTATTATTCGCATTGGTTCTCACACGTTGGAGAACAACGTGGTGCTGGCGCCGATGACCGAAATTACCGACCACCCCGCGCGCCTGATGGCCAAACGCCACGGTGCGGGGCTGGTGGTGAGCGAGATGATTGCGGCCGAAGGGGTGGTGCGCAACGCCACCGTGGCCGCGCAAAAAGCCAGTTTCGACCCCCGCCAAGGTGTCCACAGCGTGCAACTGGCCGGCGCGTGCCCCAAAGCCATGGCCGCTGCGGCCAAAACCAATGAATTGGCGGGCGCCGACGTGATTGACATCAACATGGGTTGCCCCGTGAAAAAGGTGGTGAACCGCATGGCGGGCAGCGCCTTGTTGAAGGACTTGGACATGTTTGAGCGCATAGTGGGCGAAACGGTGGCAGCGGTGAATATCCCTGTCACCCTCAAAACCCGCTTGGGCTGGAGCGAAGACCAAAAAAATGGCGTTGAAGCGGCAAAACTGGCGGAAAAGTGCGGCGTGAAGCTGTTGGCCATTCATGGCCGCACCCGTTGCCAAATGTACAAAGGCCATGCCGATTGGGCCGCCGTGCGGAAAATCAAAGAAGCGGTCAACATTCCTGTGCTGGTGAATGGCGACATCAACACCATTGACGATGCCATGGAAGCCCTGCGCCAAAGCGGCGCCGATGGTGTGATGGTGGGCCGTGGCACCTATGGCCGCCCGTGGTTTTTGGGGCAAATTGCGCATTACATCAAAACGGGTGAGCGCCTGCCCGACCCCACGGTGGAAGAGCGCGCGGCCATTGCGTTAAACCACATTGAAGAAGCCATTGCTTTTTATGGCGAGCAACGCGCCGCCATTGCCATGAAAAAGCATTTGGCCAGCTATGCCAAGGGTTTGCAGGGGGGTGGGGCGTATCGCCTCAAAATTGGCACTATCAAAAGCGGCACAGACTTGTTGGCCGAAACCAAAGCTTTTTTTGGGTCGGTGACACGGGTGGAGCATTTCTAAATATAGTATACAGCGCTTGACGTGGCGTGTGCATAGGCCTATATAGGCATTCTCTAGACTTGAGTTGAAACACCAGATTGGAGATTGACCATGATCACCATCTTGTACACCTTGGGCTTGGCTGTGGCTGAGGCTGAATCTCGGTTAAAGCCTGAAAAATTGTCGTCTGCTGGCGAGCATTTGATTTTGTCAGGCGGTAGCCCGTGCAGGTTTGAGCTGGAGGATGTGACGCACTTTCTTCGCAGTGCCGAGTACGAGGCTTTCAAGGCTGTTTACGAGGCGCAGGGCATCAAGGTGCTGTTGCACATTATGTATAGCGGTAGTGCCTCGGAAGTGAGCGTGTTGGCGGGTAGGCCCTATCAGCCAAGAAATTGCACGCTGATTGTGACGCTGAACCGCATGGCTGCCAAGGCTGTAGCGGCGTAGCGCCAGAGAAATCGCCCCCTGTTGGGGGCGGTTTTTTTGGTGGAAGGGGGGCGAAGGCCTTTGGC
>JBAQUW010000175.1:0-5101 GCA_049297755.1 Alphaproteobacteria bacterium | reverse complement strand
CTCACCAACAACGTGCTCACCATTGCCCAGCAAGGCTGGCTGTTGCGTAAACAACAGAAATAATAGCGCGCCATGTACCAACACATCACTCACTGGATTTTCGACATGGACGGCACCGTGTACCCCGAAAACCCCGTGTACGATGCCCAAGTGTGGGCGCTGCTCGACCACTTCTACGCCATGAAAACAGGCCTGCCGCTCGAGCAAGCCAGCGCCAAAATGAAATCCTATATGGCGTCTGGCAGCTATGGCGATAACCGCATCGGTATGCATCAGGCCGATGGTATTGACTATGCCGAATGGGACGCCTACTGGGGTCAACACGGCAACCCCAGCATCATTCCGCTGAATGCCCACCTGCGCCCGCTCATTCATAAATTGCCGGGCAAAAAAATCATTTATACCGATAGCGACGCCGCCATCAGCCACAAACTGCTCACCCACTTGGGTATTCTCGATTGCTTCGATGAACTCTCTACCTTCACCCAACGGGCACTGGCGGGCGGTCCATCTTCCAAAGCCAACCCCGCCACTTATGCAGCCTTTCATGCCAGCTTGGGTGTGCCTGCAAGCCAAGTGCTGTTTTTCGAAAACAGCCTGAAAAACCTCCAACGCGCCAAAGCCTTGGGTTGGAAAACCGTGCTCCTCCACGGTGATAATACTGAGCCCTATGTCGACGCCGCCTATCCCGACCTCGCCACCGCCTTGGAAGACATTGTGGGCGAACTGGCGTAAAGCCTCCAACTCAAAACAGCTGGCTTGCGCCAGCTGTTCTCTTTTTTGAGTGAGGTTACAAAGGGTTCACCTCGCAGGTCAACCGCAGGCCCTCGCTCCCCCATATGCCGCAGGGCAGGGGGTGGTTGCGGCTTGCGGCCTCTTGTGCCCGATATTGCGGACTCGCCAACCCCAGCGTGATGTTGGCATAGCCAAGCGTGGCCAATTTCGCCACCATCTGCTTGGGCACTTGCGTGGGCGCAGGCGGCAGGCTTACGCCGCTGGCTAACAATTTTGCCAACTCAGGGCTTGGTGCCGTGTCGGGGGCAGGCAGCAGGTTAAAGTTACCTCCTCCGCCCACCAGCACATGCAGCACATGGTTGGCTACCTGCGCCTGCTGGGTGTCCGATAACTTGCTCAAAAACCCCAGTGCCTTATCGCCGCTCAGGTGAAAAAAATCACCCGCCGTCAGCCACGCTTCCAGCCGCATACCCAAAGTAACAATAGAGCGTTTGGCCGCCATATCCAGCGTCAGGTCGTGCAGCAAGTGGGCGGCAATGGCCGTGTCGGGCACGCTGGCCGCAATGTCGGCCAACTCTTGCCGTGTGGTGGGCAGCAAAGTGCTGGCCGCAGGAATACAAACCCCAAACAGGGCCGTCGCAACAGGTTGTGTCATGGAAGTTCTCCAGATGAAGCTCAAACTTTCCTAATCTATCAAATACTTAACGTGCCCGCAACCACAATGTTTTGTTGGTGTTTTTCAAAATCCACGCTATACTCAAAGCTTCTTTCTTAGCAAAGACGTATTTTTGCAGCTTAAATTATCCCCTCGCACGTTCACCCCCGCCCCACAAAAAAAGAGGAGGCCGAAGCCTCCCCCCACCCTTACAGGTGTTGCGCAACGCGGGAGTGCGTTACGCCGTCAGTGTGCCGTTCAGCGCCTTCACCAGCACGGCATGGCTGGCCACGTTGTCCCAGCGCGGGTGGTGCTGCAGAGACTTATCCATCCCTGCGGCCGCAAAGCGGTCGAGCCCGAAGGCATCGAACCCTTGCGCCGCCAGCACGCTGGCCACGTCCAGCATCGGGCAGGGCCCGACCCAGTCGCGGCCACCCCCTCCATCGGCCACCATGGCCGAGAAGAAGGCGGTCTCTACCGGCCAGATGACGTCGCCCCACAGCTCCAACTTGAAGTTGTGAGTCTTAGCCGCCGTGTTGAGAATATCCCACACGGTCCAGGCTTGGTCGCGCAGCGCACGGCAGGTCCGTTCTCCAGACATGCCGCGCACCTTCGGCAGCACATGGGTGCCGAAGAAGTCGAACTGACCAGAGGCCTTCGCCGCATCAGAAAGCTCTTGTGCAGCCATTTCCCCCTCCAGGCAAGCACGGGTGAACGATGCCACATGCACGCCGTACACGAAGGCATCGTAGCTGAAGCAGATGGGCTTCTTGCCCGCAGCGTGCAGACCAGCGGACTCCACGTCGAGGAACAGCCTCACGCTACCCTCCGCCTTGGCGGCGGCGATGACGGCGCTGCAGAAGGCGGCGGTATTATTGTAGTTTGCCATAAGAACCTCCTCGTTCTGGCCCCGTCTGCACCGATGGGGTTATGGCGTATCGCAGGGGTGCTCCTGCGCAAAAAGGGAAGGAAAGATTCCCTTCACCTTGATATGGGGCAAATTCCCCAAACCACAAGGGGCAACCCGCATTTTAGCCAATACCCCACAACCAAACCCCGTCATTCCGGCGGAGGCGGCTCCCTCCTTTTTTTACATTAAATTACGCCGCCTAAAGCACACGTCGTCATGGCGAGGCAGGCGCGTAGCGCCGCCCCGTGGCCATCTCGTGCCATAACGCCTCTGCCTGAGATGGCCACACCCGAAGTGGGACTCGCCATGACGACGTTTCATTTGGCCAAGATCCATCAAATGAAACGCGGTTTTCCCCGACTTGATCGAGGTTCTCCTCACCCCCCACCACCAAAGTCGCCCCACCCAGACCCCCGCTCAAGCACGGCGGGGGAAACCGCGTATTGACTCAGGCGATTGTGTCATCCCAGCGAAAGCTGGGATCCATACACCCTTAAACCCCACCTGCATTTTACCTGAAAACCCCTGCACAAAAAGGTACAAATCGGCTTTTCCACCAAAAGCCGCCGCCGAGCCGATTTTGTACGCAAATAATTCAATCACTTAAAGAGTTATCCACAGGCAAGGCCGTCTGTCATATCTGCCATATCGGCTCCAAAATGTACTTTTTGGTAACAATCGGCTCGGCAAAATGGGGGCGCAGGTGGCCTACAATGTGCTTTTCTCTGCGCCCATGTTCCGCTATTCTCAGGCCATGTCCATCAACCCCGCCCGTATGACGCCAGGCCAGCTTAAGATATTGAAAGCAATGGCAACTTTGCTGGAAAACCCCAGCAAAAAACTCACCGTCAACCAATTGGCGAAGGAAATTCACGTCACCGAAGGTGCCATCTACCGCCATTATCGCAGTAAGGAAGCCATTTTCGATGCTTTGGCCACCTATATGGAAGCCAATTTGCTCACCCCGCTCAACGCCGCCCAATCGGCAACAATGGATACATATCAAAGACTTAACACCGTTTTTTTGGCCTACATGGAATTTTTAGAAGGCCACCCAGGCCTCGCTCGCCTGCTGTTGGGCCATAGTGGTCACGAGGCTGCCAACATGGCGGAACGCATCAAACTTCTCAATGCCAAACTCCGCGCGCAAGTGGCGCAAATCCTCAAGTTTGGGCAGGCCCAAGGGGTTCTCAAAAACAGCCTGACGCCCGAGCAAGGCACCGAGCTTTTTTATGGCTTGGTGATTGGTGTGGCCATGGCGCAAGCCTTTGCCCTGCCTCAAATTGGGCGCGATGCCCGCTGGGCCATTTTTGCCACCGCCGTATTTAACCGATGAAAGAAAAAGCCATGAAACTGTTGCTCACCGCCATTTTTGCCTGCATTTTATGGGCGTGCGATAGCACGGCGTCTGACGATATTCGCGCCGACTATTTGCGCCAATATATTGGCCGCGATATCAACAAAGTTTTGGTGGCCGATATGGAAGGCGGCATGGTGACTTTTGGCGAGCTTTTGCAAGGCAAACCCATGCTTTTGAACCTGTGGGCCACATGGTGCCCGCCCTGCATTGAAGAGTTCCCCAGCCTCAACGCCCTTGGCCAACAAGGAGAGTTTGACGTGGTGGCCATGAGCATCGACCACAAACGCGAAACTGTGGCCAATTTCCTTGGCAAATCGCAGCTCGATACCAGCGGCATGCAGCTGTTGCACGACGCCAGCGCCCGCGCCACCCGCACCAGTTTGGGGGCCAGCCAGTACCCCACCACTTATGTGGTTTCGCCAGCAGGAAAAATTGTGGGTATTTACACCGGCCTGCGTGATTGGACTGATGCTAAGTTATTGGAAAAAGTGCGTAACAATTTGAAAGAATAGAACTTATATTTGTTACATTTTTCTGTTGACGAGGCCATTTTTTTGTTACATATTTCAAGTATGCAACGGCTTCAACAGCAAAAAGGAGACAAAACATGACACGCGGTGGTGTTCGTAAAGGGGCAGGTCGCCCCACAGGTACAGGGTTGTTTGGCGAGCCAACAACGCCCGTGCGTATTCCTGTGAGCCGTATTGAAGATGTGCGCGCGTTTCTGCTGCAAGACGCCCCCGTGGGCGATGCCGGTCAAGAAACTTTGCCCCTGTACGGCGGCACCGTGCAAGCGGGCAACCCCGCGCTGGCGGCGGAAAGTGTGGAGGCGCACATGAACCTGCACCACTATGTGGTCAACAACCCCAAGCACACCTTTTTTGTCCGCGCCAAAGGCCAAAGTATGGTGAATGTAGGCATTGATGATGGCGACCTGTTGATTGTGGATAAAAGCATTGCCCCGCGCGACGGCCACATTGTGGTAGCAGCCGTCGGCGGCGGGCTTACGGTTAAGCGTTTGAAAAAGTTGGCACAGGGCTTGCAATTGTTACCAGAGAACGACGCGTACCAACCCATAAACGTGACGGAGGACGAGGGGTGTCAAGTTTGGGGAGTGGTGACAAACGTGGTTCATAAACTGTAGTAAAAACAAAAGGATACCCCGATGGAACACGCTCTGTTCATGCCCGAAAACTACCCCCTCCACAGCTGGGTTCAGCTGCAAGCGCCGCGCGATTGGATTGCGACGATTGAAGACCTCCTCGATTGGCTTTTAGGAGTGGGTGAAGTCGAAGAAGTGGTATAGGCCATTCTTCCTTTCGTACCAAAAACCGCCCTGTGTTTGCACCGGGGCGGTTTTTTTAGCGCCCTATTAAGCATAAAAATCAAACTGTTGGCCGCGATAAGGGTCGGTACTTTTGGGGGGCGTGCGGTTTAATTC
>JBAQUW010000174.1:0-3301 GCA_049297755.1 Alphaproteobacteria bacterium | reverse complement strand
CTATAATTATGTGAATGGCGTGTGGTACATCACCCGCTATCCTATCCGTAACTACATTTTGGAAGTTGGCCAAAGCAAACGCAAAGGTAACCTGATTGCCAAAACCGAGCTGGCGGCCGAAACCGCTGGCAGTACCACCAACTCCAGCGGGTCCGATATCGATACCGATTACACCGACGAAATTTGGAGCCAAGTGGACCAAACCCTGATGGAATTGGTGACCGTTGGCAAACTGGGTGGTTCTTCCAGCAGCCAAGGCACTGGCTATGGCCAAGGTTATGTGCAAGGTATTGGCGCCAATGGTCAGTTGATTATGGGCGATGTGAGCGGCACGTTGTTCCCAGGCTTCCAACAAAATCAGCAGCAAATGCTCCAGCCACAACAGCAAACTCAAACCTTGCCCACGCCCAACAATGGCCTGTTGCCGCCCCCCACGGTGGAAGGGGTGAATGCTGATGAACGCATCGCCGCCAGCCTCAGCACGGGTGCCAACACCTCAAACGGCAACAGTTTCGATATCACTCAACCCAGCTCAAATAGCTCTCTGGTGACTGAAGAAACCGCCGAACCATGGTATAAAATTACCGCCAGCGCAGGTCTTATCACCGCCCGTGCAGCCCCCGAAGCCCACCGTTTGATTGAGGAATATCTGGAACAAGTGCAAGACTCGGCCCATCGCCAAATTGTGGTGGAAGCCCGTATTGTGGCTGTGATCCGCGATAAACAAACCAACCGCGGCATCCAGTTAAATGGCAAGTTCGATGCCGATGGCTTGGCCTTGGGTAGTTTAGGCTTTACGCCTGCGTCAGAGTTGGATGCCACCAATTTGGTCGGCGGCTTCCTCAACCTCACCGCTTCGCCCAACAACACCAAAGACCTCACCGCCATTGTGCAAAGCTTGTCAACCCTTGGCGATGTCTACACTCTCTCTAGCCCCAGCGTATTGGCACGCAACAACCAAATGAGCCGTGTGAGCGTCACCAAACAATTGGGCTATGTGGAAACCGAAGTGGAAACCGCCACGGGCAGCAATGGCGATGTAAACATTGGCTCTCGTATTGACCGCGCCAATTATAAAAACGCAGGTACGGTCATGTCGGTCATTCCCTTTATTGGTAAAAATGGCGTGCAATTGCGCTTCCGCTTGTCGGTGGCCACAAAAAGCGGCGATACCACCGTCAAAACCTCCATTGGCGATGCGGCACCTGTAGAAAACAACGTGCCCAACTTGGCCAACAACGTTATCGACCAAGATATGATGCTGGAATATGGCCGCGTCTACGCCATTGGTGGCCTCATCGAAACCAGCACCGATATCGACGAAAGCTACGAGCCCACCCTCAGCCAAATCCCAGGCATGAAGGAAGTATTCCGCCGCGCCAACAACCAAAAACAAGATACCGAGTTTGTGGTGCTGGTGCGCGTTTCCCGCTCCTAAAAAAAGCAGACCCGCTGGCGCGGGTCTGCTCTGGGTGTTACAGCTTGCGCGGCAAGTTCTCCCACACCAGCCACAAGCGGGTGGAGCTGAACAGCCCAATTACCAAGCCAATGCTGGCACTGCCCAAAATGTTGGCGTTGAAAATGCTGGCCAACAGGGCAAACAGCGCAACGCCAACAAGGGCACGCTGCAGCACGCGGGCAGGCGGGGCGTAAAAAATCTTATTCCACATGGGGAATCTCCAACAAAAGGGCGGCCATGCCACCCAAGGCACAGCGATAGTGCTGTGTAGGTTGTATAAAGTATACGCTTTGGGCTGTCAAGCTGCCGCAATAAGCTTCTTCTCCGCCAACAGTTGCTGCAATTCACCGCTTTGGAACATCTCCACCATAATGTCGCAGCCACCCAAAAACTCGCCCTGCACATACAGTTGGGGGATTGTTGGCCACTCAGAAAATACTTTCACACCTTCACGAATGTCGTCATCTTCCAGCACATCCACGTCATGAAAAGTCACGCCCAAGCGCTTCAGCACTTGCACGGCGCGGGCGGAAAAACCGCACATGGGAAAATCTTGGTTGCCTTTCATAAACAGCACCACAGGGTGGTCTTTCACCAGGGTGGCAATGCGGGTTTGCGTTGTGTCGGTCATCGTACATTCTCCTCTGGGGTTAACGTTTTCAGCTGAAGGGCGTGGAGGTTGGTGGCAAAGGCATCGCCCAATGCGGCATACACCATGCGGTGGCGGGCAATGCGGTTTTTGCCCGCAAAGCTCTGGCAAATCACCACGGCTTCCAAATGGGTGCCGTCGCGGTTAGGGTCGCTCACGCGCACCTCAGCCATGGGCATGCCAGCGGCAATTTTATCAGCAATCTCTTGGGCAGAAACCATACGGCACTTATACCCCACTTTCCCCCACACGCCAATAAAAAAGCCGCCCCCCACAGGCAGTAAGAGGGGGGCGGCTCAGGTTCAATTTAACGCTTGCCCGTGGGCGTGCTTTTTGGCTTGTTGTTGGCTTGGGGCGGCCGGCGGCGAACCGTCATGCACAGCATGCCATGCGTTATATAAGGGAACTTTTCCACCTGCCAGCCACGAGCCGCCAACATGGTGTGAAACGAACTCCAGCGTACCGATTTTCGAAAATCGCCATCCGTCGGTGCCGTCGCGCATAGCTTGGCAAAAACGCATGCTTTCGGCTGTCTGCTCAATTGCAGCAGCAGCTCTTTTTCCACCTCAATGGCCGTTATTTGCCTTGCTGTGGTTGTTTTTTCCCCTTCTTCTGCAGCTTGCAATGCAGGGGCCTTCTCAACGTGCATGTGTTTCTCCGTAGCAAGTCGTGTTTAGTCGAGCTTATAAGTATACCAACCTCCCAACAAAAAGCAACCGCCAAATGGCGGTTGCTCTAAGTTGTGGGGAGAGGGGCTTCAGCTCAGGCGCTGAATGTGAACTTCCACATCCTGCCACGCGCTGTCCTTCGGGTAGTGCTCCACCCGTGTGATGGCGTAGCCCATGTCTGCCAAAGCAGCTCGCAGGCGCAGCAGCCGTGAGCCATCCAGCGCGGTCGTGCGGGCAATGGTCGTGCCAATCTTGGCCACAGCCTTGCCGTCTGCCCGTGCCTTGCCAGCCGCAATGCACAGACGCTGCACCATGTCATACATCGGCATGGGCGGCGCAATCGGAGGGAGTGGCGGCTTCGTGTCGTCGCCGCGCTTCAAAAGTTTCAGGTTCATACAATGTCTCCTTAATGGAGGGGTTGCAGATATTTCCCCTATACGCCTAAAAAAAGGCATTGCAACAAAAAAACTAGCCCTGCAAAATGGTTGAATGTACGCTTAAGACCTAAGGATTCCTAGATTCCCG
>JBAQUW010000173.1:0-5853 GCA_049297755.1 Alphaproteobacteria bacterium | reverse complement strand
CACAAGCTCCACCATTCCTGCCTGTAATGCCGCTTTAAATACATAAAACTTAGCAAAAAATCCAGCCATAGGCGGAACACCTGATAAGGAAAAGAGACACACAAGCATCACTAATGCGGTCATTGGCGCGTCTTTTGCCAAACCTTTAATATCTTGCAGCGTTTCGGCATAGATATTCTGCTGGCGCAACTGTAAAATTACAGCAAACAGCCCCGCCACGGTCAAGCCATAAATTGTCAAATAAAACAACACACTAGCAACACCTTCAGCCGTACCTGCTACCACCCCCATCAGCAAAAACCCTGCTTGCGAGATAGACGAATACGCCAGTAAGCGTTTGATATTGTTCTGGATTATTGCCATAAGCGCCCCGCCAATCATCGTTACCGCGGCCAATATTTCCAAGGGCCATTGTAGTAGTGTAAACGTATGGCCAAACACACCATCAAGTACGCGCAATGTCAACGCCACGGCGGCTAATTTGGCCATACCCGCCATCAGTGCTGTCACGGGCGTGGGGGCGCCTTCATACACATCGGGCGTCCACATATGAAAAGGCATAGCGCTCACTTTAAACAACAAGCCCACCACCACCATCACCAATGCCGCAGCCAGCGCCATATTTGGCTGGGTTGTGGCCATAGCTGTGGCCTGTGTAATCACACCAAAATGGGTGCTGCCTGCAATGCCATACAGCAAGCTGATGCCGTATAAGAAAATGCCCGAAGCCAACGCGCCCAACGCAAAGTATTTAAGCGCAGATTCCGCCGATTTGGCATTGTCGCGCAAGAACGCGGCAAGAATATAGACGCTAAAGCTCAGCATTTCTAAGCCTATGTAAAGTAACAGAAAATCATCGGCAGCTAACATAAGGCGCACCCCTAACAAGGCCAGCGTGAGCAACACATAAAACTCAGGCAAATGGCGTTTGTGGCGCTCCCAATAATCGGCGGCCGAAAGCATGGCAAGCCCAGTAAGTACAGTTAAGACGATATTGCAAAACTGGCTGAAGGCATCGGGCTTAAAGAGCAAAATCGCTTGGGAGGGAAGCTGCGTATGCTGTTGAATAAGCAAAGAAAATGCTAACCCCACCAACGCCAAAACCTGTACAACCGCCGTACGATGCGCAGGCAAACTTGCGCCCACAATCAGCAGCAGCATGGCCCAACCAGCCAAAAATAGTTCAGGCAAAGCAACCGAAGCAAGGGCCGTGAATAATTCCATTAATGCATCTCCTCTGTTGGGGCGGCAGGCAGGGTGGGCAGGGCATATTCACCTATGGCCGATTGCGGCAAGGCGATACTTTGGCTGCGCAATTTTTCGACTGCCAAGCGGCTAATATCTATGGTTTTGTCAGGCATCAGGCCAATATAAAATACCGCCAAAATAAGTGGAATAAACATGGCAACTTCACGCGCATTCATATCTTCTAACTCACGCACCGCCGTGTGCTTGGCTTCGCCAAAAATCATTTTGCGGTAAAGCCACAGCATGTACAACGCCCCTAAAACCACACCACTACAGGCCACTATGGTGGCCGCTTGCGCTACTGGGTAAGCGCCTGATAAAATAAGGAATTCTCCCACAAAACTGTTGGTACCTGGCAATGCCACACTGGCCAACATAAACACCATAAATATGCCAGCGTACACCGGCATGGGCTGCACCACACCGCCAAAGTGCGTAATGTTGCGCGTGTGCATGCGTTCATAAATCACGCCAATCAGCATAAATAATGCGGCAGAAACAACGCCATGGTTCACCATTTGCAAAATGGCGCCGTTCAAGGCATCAGACGTGCCTGCAAAAATGCCCAGCGTCACAAAGCCCATGTGCGAAACGCTGCTGTAAGCAATCATCTTTTTAATATCGGTTTGGGCAAAGGCCACCAGCGCCGCCCACACAATGGCAATGGCGGAAAGCCAGAACATGGCGGGGGCAAAATAAGCGGTGGCTTCGGGCAAAATGGGCAAGTTGAAGCGCAGGAAACCATAGCCGCCCATCTTCAGCAAAATGCCTGCCAGAATAACCGAGCCTGCGGTGGGCGCTTGCACGTGTGCATCGGGCAACCATGTATGGAAGGGCCACATGGGCACCTTCACCGCAAAGGCAGCAAAGAAGGCCAGCCAGAGTAGAATTTGTACGTTGAGGGGCAAATCCAATTCTGCCAATTTTTGGATATCGAAACTGCCGCCGCTGACATTGTACAAGTACAACATCGCCACCAGCATGAGGAGACTGCCCGCAAAGGTGTAAATGAAAAATTTGAGCGTGGCGTACACCCGGTTTTCGCCGCCCCAAATGCCGATGATGAGGAACATGGGGATGAGCATGGCTTCCCAAAAAATATAGAACAGCGCAAAATCGAGCGCACAGAATACGCCAATCACGGCACTTTCCAGCGCCAGAAAAGCAGCCATATAATGCTTCACGCGTTCTGTAATACTCGTCCACGACACCAAAATGCACAAAGGGGTGAGCAAGGCAGTAAGCGCCACAAACATGACGGATAAGCCATCGACGCCCATGTGGTAATTGATATTCAGGTCTGGAATCCACGCATGTTTTTCTTCAAACTGCATGCCGTACATATCGTGCCGAAAGCCTGCCAGCAAGAGGCCAGAAAGAATAAGAGTAATAACGGACACCCACAACGCGACAGCGCGAGCGTTGGCAGCTTCTTGCGCCGCATCACGGTTGTTCACCAACAAGGTGAGCAAGGCGCCTGCTAGCGGCAACCATGTGAGGATAGAGAGAAGTGGCCAGTGCATATTTTCCATTGTATTTTCCTTATATACCCCACATCAGCCATGCAATTAAAACCGCCAAACCACCCACCACCGCAAAGGCGTAGTGATACACATAACCCGTTTGTGTGGTGGCCAGCTGCGTACCCGCACGATAAACCGCATGCGCCACCCCATTGGGGCCGTAGCCGTCGACTATTTTTACATCGCCCACTTTCCATAGTGTATTGGCAAAACGGCGGAGAGGCTTGACAATAGCCATATCGTATAGCTCATCCACATACCATTTGTTGAAGGAGATATGATAGAGCAAATCTAACTTTTCAGCAGCCAGCGTAGCGATGCGTGGATGCTTGAGGTACACATATGCACTGGCGGCAATACCCAATACGGCCACCACCAGCGGAATATATTTAGGCAACCATGGCGTGCTATGCGCGTTGTGCAGTGCGTGATGATGTTCAGCCACAAACAGGCTGCCATTCCACCATGCCACATCGGCCATGCCATGCAACACCAAGCCACCAAAAACGGCGCCAACAGCCAGCACCAACATAGGCACCAGCATCACCAGTGGCGATTCATGTGCGTGCTCCAGCGCATGATGATCGTGCCCTTTAAACTTGCCATGGAAGGCCATGAAAACAACACGGAAGCTATAGAACGCCGTGAGCAATGCACCAATGGTGCCCAAGGTATAAAGAATATAGCCAGCGTCGGTATGCGCGCCATAGGCCGATTCTAAAATGAGGTCTTTGCTGAAGAAGCCTGCAAAGGGTGGAATGCCAGCCAAGGCCAGCGAGCCAATCCACATGAGGCCATAGGTAATGGGGAGCGCTTTGCGGATGCCGCCCATGTTAAACAAGTCTTGTTCATGGTGTAGTCCATGAATCACCGAGCCTGCGCCAAGGAACAACAAGGCTTTAAAGAAGGCGTGGGTGGTGAGGTGGAACATAGCGGCGGGGTACGCACTCACGCCAATGGCAAAAAACATATAACCTAATTGCGAACAGGTGGAGTAGGCAATCACGCGTTTGATATCGCGCTGGGTGAGGCCCACGGTGGCGGCAAAAATGGCGGTGAGTGCCCCCACATAACCTACAATCATCAGCGTTGTTTCCGCATATTCGAACAGCGGACTCATACGGCAGAGCAGGAACACGCCCGCTGTCACCATCGTGGCCGCGTGAATGAGCGCCGATACGGGGGTTGGGCCTTCCATGGCATCGGGCAGCCACACATGCAAACCAAATTGGGCAGATTTACCCATGGCACCAATGAACAGCAGCAGGCAAATGAGCTCCGCCGCAGGAATTTCCCAGCCCATAAACATGTACGTTTTGCTGGCAATGGTGCTGGCTGCGGGGAGGATATCGGCATACGTCACACTCCCTGCCACAGCAATGAGAGTGAACAAACCCAGCAACATGGCGGCATCGGCCACGCGGTTGGTAATAAAGGCCTTCATGCTGGCGGCATTGGCGCTTTCTTTCTCGAACCAAAAACCAATCAGCAAATAACTGGCGAGCCCCACCCCTTCCCAGCCCAAAAACATTTGCAGCAAATTAGGGGCAGTAACCAACGCCAACATGGCAAAGGTGAAGAGTGAGAGATAGGCGAAGAAGCGTGGCTTGTGGGGGTCATCCGCCATATAGCCCATGGCGTACACGTGCACGCAGGCGGAAACACCGCACACGACAAGCAACATGGTGGCGGTGAGTTTATCGACCAATAAGCCAAACTCCACTGCATAAGCACTGGTGGTGAGCCATGTGCCGAGGGTGACGTTAAGAGCAGGGGTGTCATACATACCAATGAGTAAAAAGAGTTTAAAGCTCAGCACGCCGCACAGCACCATGCCGCCAGTGGTGAGGAGCATGGCAAAGCGGTCTCGCCCTGCCCCCGCAGGCAACGCATAGCCGCCCACACCTGCCACCAAAGCGGTGAGTGCGGGGAGGAGGAAGATAAGGGTGGCGATGGATTCGAGCAACATAGGTTAACCTTTCAACTCGTTTGCCACATCCACGTCGATACTGCCGTGGTGGCGGTGGAAGAGGGTGACGATAGCAAGGCCAATGGCCAGTTCTGCCGCCGCAATGGTGATGATGAAAAAGCTGAACACTTGCCCTGTGATGTTGTGCCCAAAGTGGCCGAAGGCAACAAAGTTGATGTTCACCGCCAGCAAAATCAGCTCCAAGCTCATCAGAATAATAATGATGTTTTTGCGGTTGATGAAAATACCCAACACGCCAATCACAAACAGCAAGGCCGACAATGCCAACACATGCGGCAAGCCAATGTTGAGAAACAATGCAGTAGGCATGTTAATTTTCCTCCACAATTTTAGGGGCAAAGTGCACGCGGGTGACACCTTCGCCACTTTTGGGTTTGGTGAGCAGCATGCTCTCGTCCTTCGTGCGGGCAATTTGGCTGGCCACATTTTGGCGCTTCACGTTGCCGCGCTTGCGATGGGTGAGCACAATCGCGCCAATCATGGCCACCAGCAAAATAAAGGCAGCGCCTTGGAAGGGCAGCACATAATCGGTGAACAACACGCGCCCCAGTTGGCGGATATTATCAGGCTGCTCAACCCCTGCTAAGGGCGGCATGGCGGTGGTGAAGATGCCGCCAAAGCCTGCGGCCATGAGCTCCACCGCCAGCAAAGCGGCCACCAACAAGCCCATGGGCAGGTAGGTGGCATAGCCGCTTTTCAGCTGGGCAAAATCAATATCCACGGTCATCAGCACAAACAGGAACATAATGGCAATGGCCCCAACATAGACCATCACCAGCAACAGCCCTAAAAACTCCGCCTGCAACAGCAGAAAAATACCTGCGGCGTTGAGAAACGCCAACACCATAAACAGCACGCAATACATGGGGTTTTTGGCGGTAATGACGCCCAGAGCCGCCACTACCAAAATGAAGGCAAAGAAGATGAAGAGTAAATCGGCTAGCATAGGTAGCCCTCCTCAGTCATTGCGAGCGCAGCGCGGCAATCTGACCCACTCAGCATAAACCAACCTTGCTCAGATTGCTTCGGCAAGCCTCGCAATGACTGCGTTATGTTTATTATCATCACCGATACCCTCCATCGCGTTTAATC
>JBAQUW010000172.1:0-3728 GCA_049297755.1 Alphaproteobacteria bacterium | reverse complement strand
GCTTTGAACATAGGGAAGCGTTTGCGGGGCAACATGCGCTCTACGGCACGTTCCAGCAGGCGCTCGGGGTGACGCTCCAAGGTTTCCTTGGCGGTTTCTACCTTAATACCACCAGCAAAACCGGTGTGTTTGGTAAAGGTGTGGCCGTGGATTTTGTTGCCGGTCAAACGCACTTTTTCGGCGTTGATGACCACAACATGGTCGCCGCAATCCACATGGGTGGTAAAGCAGGTTTTGTGTTTACCGCGCAGGCGCTTGGCAATTTCGCTGGCCAAACGTCCTAAGGGCAGGTCGGTGGCATCAACCAGCAACCAAGCCTGTTTGGCTTCGGCGGCTTTGACGCTGTTCGTCATACGCATAGGGTTTTACTTTCTCGATGTGCACAATGGCGGTTTTGAGCCATTCTGCGTCCCTTTTCAGGGAGGTTACTGTTTAACTGCTGAAAAGCAGATTCCCGTCACCATCGGGGAACACCTGCCTTAAACACTATTTGGCTTGCAGCGTCAAGGGTTTTTTGGTAGTATACATTTACTTTGTTCCGCACAGGAGAAGGAAATACCATGACCGTTTACATTGTTATTGGCGTGCTGAGCCTTGTGGCGGCCGCCTACAGCACCCATATGCTGGTGTGGCTGAACAGCCATGTACCGCCGCACTTGCGTGGCGTGTACACGCACAAGCACAAGCTGACGCTGGTGGGGGTGATGATCCTCTTCACCGTATTGGCGATTATTATGGGTGTTGCTGCGGCCGAACATGGCAAGCAGCAAAGCGGCTGGGAAAAGGTGCAGCATAAGTACCTGGAACCCCCGCTGGAGTGGACGGTAAAAACCATTCGCCGCGCTTGGAAAAGCTAAAGAAGAGAGCCCCCATTGGGGGCTCTCTTTGCATGGCGAGAGATTAAGACTTGGCTTTTTTAGACGAAGCTGTTGCTTTCCACGCTTTCAGCAATTTACCGCCCATGCCATCTAAGGCCAATTTATTGGCGGTGCTGCGGTGTTCGGTAATAAAGGGCACGGGGTTGAGAATGTTATCATCTTTCAGCACTTCAAAGTGCAGGTGGGGGCCTGTGCTGCGGCCTGTGCTGCCCATCAAAGCCAACAAATCTCCGGCTTTAACAGTATTGCCAACTTTGGTAATAATTTTATTCAAGTGGGCATAACGGGTCGAAAAACCGCCGGCGTGCCGAATCTCCACCAAATAGCCGTAAGAGTAACGGTAGCCCGCATAAACCACCACACCATCAGCGGCCGATACAATCGGGGCGTCCCAGCTGGCGGCAATGTCTTGTCCGCTATGGTAGTGGCGTTGGCGGGTAATAGGGTGCACACGCCAGCCATAGTGAGAAGAATAGCGGGTGAGGGGAGAAATAACGGGAAAATGCCACGGCACCCCTGCGTGGCTTTCTTGGCGGCGGACAGACAAAGCCAAGCCCAATTCGAGTGCTGCTTCCGCACGGTCAGCCTCTTTGGTCATGAGGCCTAAGTGCTGGCGCAGTTGGTTCACACTCATCCGCTCGGTCCATGATGCGGTGGCAGGGCCGCCTTGGTCATCATTATCTGCGTCAGATGGGTTTTCGGGCTTGGCTTGTGGCTTGTTGGCAATCATGTCGCCCAGCTCTTCGTCACCAATCAGTTTTTCCCCCAGCACGTCAAAGCGGTCTAGGCGGGCTTGTAGGGTGCCTAATTGTTGGGCCATCACGGCCACTTGCTTGCTTTGCACTTCTTTTTCGTCTTCCAGTGCGGCAATGCGGTCAAGGTAGTCAGCCGCTTCGCCACCCGTAATGCGCGCCAACTGGGCGCGAGAACTGCTGCCGCCAAATGCCAACACACCGCTTAATAACACCACCACAGCCACCACGCTGGCAGGCCAAATGGCCCGAATACGCACGCCGCGCATCGCGCCAGTTTCCGACAAACTGACGGAAAGAAAAATTCTATGATTCCAAATCTGGTTTAAAGTAAGCATACGCCGTCTTTCATACCTTCTATTTTGCAGGAGTGCTCATATAAGGTCAATTCTCTTTTTATGCAAGTGTTATCCATAAGTGCTTTTGTATAAAACCCTCTTGCCATTTTATCACAACCCGCGCAAACTGCTGGTGTTCTGTTAAGGGGACAAGACACTCAAGCAATAAACCATGCGCCATTTAAGGCGCAAAAAGAGGATAAGAATACCCATGCAAACGTCTGCAAAATCTTTGAATATCAACGGCTTGCGCTTGCTTTTGCTGGCAGGTGCTGCCGCCACTGCTCTGCTTTTGGCTGGCTGCGAAAAAGACGCCGCCGCCACAGGCGCGCCCGCCGCTACCGTGAACGGTAAAGTGATTCACTCCGGCAAAATCGATGAGCAATTGGCAGGCATTCCCGCCCAATTGCTGGCTGGCCGCGAGGCTGAAATCCGTGCCCAAGTGCTGGCTCGTTTGGTTGAGCAGGAGCTGGTGATGCAAGAAGCCAAGCGCTTAAAGGTTGAAGACGGCGAGGAATTCAAAAAGCAGAAAAAAGCGTTTGAAGACAACCTGCGCTTTAACTTTGCCATGAAAGCCAAGCTAGACGCCGAATTGACCGATGAGGTGTTGATGAAAGCCTACGACAGCCGCAAAGACACGCTGGCTTACCCTGCCGTAAAAGCCAGCCACATTTTGGTGGCCGATAAAGCCGAAGCTGAAAACTTGGCCAAAATTGCCAACCCCAGCAACTTTGCTCAATTGGCGCGTGAAAAGTCGAAAGACCCCAATGCGTCTAATGGTGGCGATTTAGGCTGGTTCCGTAAAGAAGCTATGGTGCCCGAATTTGCCGAAGCTGCCTTTAAAGCCACAGCAGGCAGTGTGTCTGCCGAGCCTGTGCAAACCCAGTTTGGCTGGCACGTGGTGTTTGTTGAAGCCAAGGAAGACCGTCACTTGCCCAGCTTTGAAGAAGTGAAAGAGGGCCTGCGCAACGAAATGAGCCAACAAGTGATGCAAGGCTATGTGGCTGAACTGAAAGAAAAAGCCAAAATTGTGTACCCAGACGCCCCCAAGGCTGAGGCCACACCCGCAGCCGAGCAGCCTGCAGCGCCTGCCGCACAGTAGGTGAACACCGCCATGGTGCCCCTTTACCCCTCTCTGTTCCGTCAGTTACGGCAGGGTGTGGGTAAGGGGGCATTTGTGTTGCTCACCTTCAGTTTTTTGGGGTGCGCCACACATACAGTGCCCGATGTGATGCTGCTCAGCCAAGCCAGCACCGCCTACCGCCGCACGGTGGATGTGGTGGCAAACGATACGTTGCTGCAAACCAGTACCCAGCAAGCCTTGGCTAAGCAAGAGGCGCTTTTTCCCAGTGTTAAAATAGGCGATGGTGAGTTTCGCCTGACACTCACCCCCACCTTGCAACCGCGCCCAGCCCCCACGCAAGTGGTTGGTTTTTTAGATGAAGTGACCATTGTCGAGCGGTATAATATTGCTTATACCCTGTCCTTATCCACAGGCAGAGTGCTCACCAGTGGTGATGTGCCGGTGGCGTTACCCCCCGTGACGGTGATTGCCCCTGCTACGTTGCCGCCCCAAGCTCTCACGGCCCAAGCTCTGTTGCCTGCCTTGCAAACGGTGGCGGTGCATCTGGTGCCATTTGTGGAAATTCAGCCTTGGCAAGCCCGCATTACTGCGGTTTTAGATGAGTTTCACCTCACCATCAGCGCACCGCAAGGTGTGGGGTTAGAGGTGGGGCACATGTTGCGCACCACCACAACCC
>JBAQUW010000171.1:0-4280 GCA_049297755.1 Alphaproteobacteria bacterium | reverse complement strand
GGCGGGGCCTTGGGTGGCGTTGGGGGTGTCGGAGAGCGCAGGGTCGCTATCGCAGGTGGTACACACATAAATGGTAGGGATATTTTTTTGCGCGGGGGTTGTCATGTGCTGTGTTCGCCTGTAAGTTGTGGGGGTAGCCTACACCGAACTGTTTTGAACTTCAAACCTTCTGAAAGGAGAAGGCGATGAAAACCTTGATGGCTGCGTTGCTCATGGCTTTGGCCATGTTTGGCAACACCTCTGCCTGGGCAGGTGCCCATGGCGAAGAGGAAGACCTGGTGGCTTATGCCCAGCACGAGCTGGAGCACCGCGCGCAAGCGTTTGTGTTTCAGGTGGGGCGTGCCATTCATGGCGACCACGAGGTGTGGCGCCGTATGGCTGATGACGTGGTGGCCACGGCCACCCCCTTTGCGGCGGTGCCGCAGGTGGGGCAGGCTTTGACCGAGCTGCGGTACGCCAAGGCGTGCTTGGTGGATGTGCCCACGGCGGCGTTGACCGACGTGAGCCACCCCGCGCACGATGCCTGTGTGCACCCTGTGCACGACAAGGTGGCCAACTTGGCTGCCCTGTTGGAGCAGATGGCGCCGCGTGCCCGTGCCGTGATGGCGCTGGAGACGCGCATCAGCGAAGCCAAGCTGATGTATGGCACGCAGGACATCTGCGGCTATGGCGACCAGAAGCTGCGGCCGCGTGAGCTGGATGATGTGCCCGAGTGGCATGCTTCTGGCCCCGCAACTGGCCTTGGCCTGTTGCTGTTGGCGGCGCTGTTGGGCGGCTTGGCGTGGGCTTACCGCCCGCGCACGGCTTGACAGCTGGCCACGCGAAGTGTAGGAGAGGGGTGTGACCACCCCTCTCTTTTTTGGCTCTTTTGTTGGAGAACCTCTATGCAAAACCTACACAACCACCCGCACATGTGGCAGGTGGATAGCATGCGCGAGCTGTTTGACTGCCTGACCTACGACCCTGAGGCGGCATTGGTGATGCTGCTTGAATCCCCTGCGATGTCGATGATGGATTGGCAGGGCTTTGAGGATAGCCTTGCCCAATTGCCAGCGCAGGCCTGCAATGGCATGCACCAGAATGCCACCGCGCCGCGCCTGAAAATGGAGCGGCCAGCGGATGCCCCCAAGCAAATGGCGGCTGAACTTGCCGCTTATGGCATTCACGCGGGGGTTCACCCGTTGTGGGACGTGGTGGCACGCGACTTTGGCACCGCCTACCAATTGGGCGTGGATTACTTTGGCAGCCAATTGGTGTGGCGCGACAAGCTGCGGGGAATGTTTATGAGCATCACCCCCAATGCTGCCGCCCACACCACGCACAATGGGCATTCGCACTTGGGCGAGTTCCATGCCGATTTGCCTGATTGGCGCATGGTGTGCTGCTATGTGGGCACGCGCAATACCGAGTATATTGCGCGCGAAGATGTGGAGCATTGGTACCAAGACATGAGTACCGACTTCCCCATTTGGTTGGCCTTGCCCAAGTTTATGGCCAAGGTGCACGAGGCGCCTTTGCGGGCGCTGATACTGCACCGTGGTGGGCCGACGCCCGGCCGTGTGCCCGTGTATAAGCCCGCGGGTTATACGGCACCACAGCACTTGTATTTGCCCCACCGCGCACCAGCGGTTACCAAAGGGGCGCGGGTGTTGTTTGGCGCCAACTTTTACCTGAACACCTAAAAATTAAATGGTACCCAACAGGCCTGTGCACTGCACAGGCCTGTTGGCGTTTGGGTGGGGTTGGGTTACAGTGGGGGCATGTCGATACTCACACATTTACCGATGGAGTGGAGCCTGCGTACCGCGCGCCTGCTGCTGCGGCGGTATGAGCTAACCGATGCCCCCGCTATGCTGGACGCTAAATTGGCCAGTGAGGAAGAATTAAAATTGTGGATGCCGTGGGCCAAACATGGATTTGAAGAAGAAACTTTGGAAGGGCAAAAAAAACGTATTGCCGAGCGCATGGTAGCATGGGTGCATGGCGTTGAGTATAACATGGGTATGTTTTTGTCTGATGGCAGTTATGTAGGAGACGTGAGTTTACATGCGCGCCACCCGTTTGTGCGCGGTGTGGGTATTGGCTATTGGCTGGCCACGCCGCACACGGGGCAGGGGTATATGACCGAAGCGCTGTTGGCGTTGACAGCCTATGCCTTTGAGCATAGCCAACCCCGCGTGTGGTTGGTGTGCGATGCCAACAATGCCGCCAGCGAAATGGTGATGCGGCGCTGTGGGTTTGAGCTGGAAGGGCGCTTAAAAAACGCAGGCGTGAACAACAACGGCCAGCCGCGCGATACCCTGATGTATGCCCACACCCCTGCCAGTTGGAAAAGTTTTACCCATGCGCGTTCCTGCCCCCATACCCGTTAGGCCCTCTGGCTGGCGTTGGCGTGTGGCACAAGCCGTGCTGTGGCTGTTGTATGGGCGCAAGTACCACGATGTGAGCCCGTGGAAAAATGCGGGGGTGGCGTGTGCGGGTATTTTTCACCACCACGGCAAAGTGTTGCTGGCGTTGCGGGCAGGGGCGGTGGAGCACGCCGGCTGCTACGGCCTGATTGGTGGCTTTTTAGACTGTGCTGCCAGCGAAGATTTAGGCCCTGCTTTGGCCCGCGAAGTGCGGGAAGAATGTGGCGTGCAAGTGAATGCAGCCGCCTTTACCCGCCACAACGTGCGCACGGCGTACATGTGGCATGGGCGCGAGATGCACGAGAAGAAAGACTATTCCACCCTGTGCCTGTTTTGGTGGTACGAGATGGCTGAAGCCGAAATACAAAGCCTGCAAACGCTAGATGAAACCGCGGGTTTTATCTGGGTAAATGCGCCGCAATTTGAGGAGATGGTGGCGGCAGGGCAAATTCCTTTCCGCGATACGCAGTGCGCGGTACGGGATTTTTTTGCGGAAGCTACTACACGTTAAACTTAAAGTGCAGTACGTCGCCATCGTGCACAATGTAGTCTTTGCCTTCTTGGCGGAGTTTGCCTGCGTCTTTGGCGCCTTGTTCTCCTTTGTGGGCAATGAAATCGGCATAGGCGATGGTTTCGGCGCGGATAAAGCCTTTTTCAAAATCGTTGTGAATGACACCTGCGGCTTGGGGGGCGGTGCTGCCTTGGCGGAGTGTCCACGCCCGCACTTCCTTCACCCCAGCGGTGAAGTAGGTGATGAGGCCAAGCAAGGCGTAGCCTGCGCGAATCACGCGGTTGAGGCCCGGTTCGGTGAGGCCCAAGGGCTCTAAAAATGCGGCGCGGTCGGCATCGGCCAGTTGGGCCACTTCGGCTTCAATGGCGGCGCTCATCAGCACGGCTTGGGCGCCTTCGGCCTTGGCATGAGCGAATACTTTTTCGGAGAGGGCATTGCCGCTCGCCGCACTGGCTTCATCCACATTGCACACATACAAAATGGGTTTGGCGGTCATCAGGTTTAGGTGTTTGAACAAGCCTTCTTCACCGCTTTCGGGCTTCACCGTGCGGGCGGCTTTGCCATCGTTCATGGCCACCAAAATGCGCTCTAATAAGGCCAGTTCGGCCTTGGCTTCTTTTTCGCCCGCTTTGGCTTTTTTCTCAAGTGCTTGCTTGCGTTTTTCGGCGGTGGAGAGGTCGGCCAGCAATAGCTCGGTATCAATGGTGGCAATATCGGCCAAGGGGTCTACCTTATTGGCCACGTGGGTAATGTTGGCATCTTCAAAACAGCGCACCACGTGGGCAATGGCGTCTACTTCGCGAATGGTGGCCAAAAACTGGTTACCCAGGCCTTCGCCTTTGTGGGCGCCGGCCACCAAGCCCGCAATGTCCACAAATTCAATGCTGGTGGGCAGAATGCGCTCGGGTTTGACAATCGCGGCCAGGGCGTCGAGGCGGGTATCGGGCACCAGCACGCGGCCCACGTTGGGCTCGATGGTACAAAACGGAAAATTGGCCGCCTGTGCCGCCGCCGTTTGGGTGAGTGCATTAAACAACGTGCTTTTGCCCACATTTGGCAGCCCGACAATCCCGCATTGAAAACCCATGATATAAGCCTTTCGTTATAGCCTGTTATGTGGCATATAATGGCGGTATCGTCAACCTTGCCTTTTAGGAGAATACCTGATGGGTATATTCAGCGATGATACCGATTATGCGCATCTTTCTGGCGAATTGGCACGTCAGCGCGATAAATTGTGGAAGTGCCTGTTTGGGTTGTGTGAGCGCGTAGAACAGGCAGGACAAGCAGCCCTTATTGCCGCCGACCCTGACCTGCAAACAATGTGGGCTGAGCATCAAAAAACCTGCGCTACCTATGAT
>JBAQUW010000170.1:0-12246 GCA_049297755.1 Alphaproteobacteria bacterium | reverse complement strand
CCTAAGGGGGTACGCCCACGGCTGTCGGCCACGGACTTCCCCAGTGTGGAATTGCTTTCGCTGGTGCCTGACCGCGGTATTATTGCCCTGAATGAAGGCCGTGAAGGGGTGCTGCTGATTGGCGAAGAAGTGGAAGGCTGGGAGTTGGTGGCGGTGATGACGGATTATGCCGAATTCCGCAATGGCCAGCGTAAACATATTTTGACGCGGGAGTAGCGTTGGTGTGGGGCTGTCAGGAAAAGTGTCAGGGAGGGCTTGCAGACACTCTTGCGCCACCCCATATACAAGTCAGGAAAGATAGATTAAACTGACACGCAACATCTGAAGGAGACCGTTACATGGACATTGCAGATTTAGAGACAATCAAAAAAATTGGTGAAGAATACGGCTGGAGCGAGCAGCAGCTGGAACATGCGTTGGCCAATGCCATACGCTTGGTGTATGTGGAGCGCGATGAACTGGTTGAAATTGATGTCAACTTTGACTTAGGGAGTATTACGGGCCGCCGCCGCACAGGCTTTGGCGACCATGGCACATGGACGGATATTGGCCGCATTATGCTGCCCACCACCAAGCAATTTATTGAAGTGATGGAGATGATGCAGTGGGGCGATGGGGCCCCTGGGCGCATTATGGAAGGGGAAGTGGCGGGTTTCCGCGATAACGGCATTATTTATCGCGTGCAGGAGAACTTGGTGTATATTCCGGAAAACTTGGTGTCGGTGATGGATTTTCATGACCGCCCCGCCATTGGCACCCGCCAAGTGGTGGCCTTGTGTGCCAGCCTAGACCCCGTGAGCAAAATGCGGGTGGGCAGCCGCCGTGGTAAAGAGTTTGTGTTGGGGGTGACCGAAGCCTACTTTAGCGACTGTGTGACGGGCCTGTG
The DNA here is from genome assembly GCA_049297755.1 of Alphaproteobacteria bacterium. Taxonomy (GTDB): domain Bacteria; phylum Pseudomonadota; class Alphaproteobacteria; order UBA2136; family JAPPOO01; genus JBAQUW01. The sequence goes on along the minus strand of JBAQUW010000170.1, from coordinate 11,360 downwards.
GATGGGTGCCAGCAACAGCTGGGCGGTGATTCGCATGGAAGCCGAAGACATGAGCACGTGGCTGGAAAATGGCGGGATTAACGTGAAGCATTTGCAGCAGGTGTGTGGCTTGCGCCGTATTACCTTGCTGCCTGCTGGTAAAGGCGAAGATGAGCAAGAGTGCAAAGACAATGAAATTAAGCACTTTGTGAATAATGCCTGGAAAGCCTGCAAAATTGCGGTGCTGGAGCCTGACCGCATTGTGATTCATACCCCCATGGACCAACAAGACCCGCGTAAGCTGCGCACGTTTGCCTCGATGCTGAAGAAAATTGCGCCAGAACGGGAGCAAATTTTGCTGTAAGCGATGGAAAAGACGCCCGGTTATATTGTTAAACGCTGCATTAACGATAAACATGGGCTGCTGTTGTTGCAGCCCATTTTTTCGGTAAAAACCGATATGCCGTTTGCCCATGAGATTTATTTGCGGTTGTTGGCTTCCGACGGAAGGCCAATAGCCCCCGCAGCGTTTTTGCCCACGGCTACGGTGCTTGGCATGTTGCATGATATTGATTTGTTGACGTTGGATTTGATTCGACGCGATTTGCTGCCCAAGTTGACCCCGAATGTGGGAAAATTGGCGGTGAACGTGGCGTTAAAATCGTTGATGCAGCACGATTATTTAAGCCGTTTGGCCACCGATGCGTGGCAAGTGCAATTGCGGCGCTTGGTGTTTGAAATGCATGACCATGAGCTGTTGGCGCTGCCAGAAAGTGAAAAGGTGATTAAGTATTTGACGGGTAAGAGTATTTCTTTAACTGTCACCTCGGCCGACGTGGCGGTGTTAAAGCGGGCGCAGGGCTTGGGTGTGCAAAATTTGAAGTTGGATATTGGTAAGTTTGGGTTATCGCCTGAAGGGCTGAAAAATATTGTACAGACGGCTAAGAAAATCGGTTTTATGGTGACACTTTCGAACATTGAAACCCGTACCCAACACCAAGTGGCCATGGCGGCTGAGGCTGATTATGTGCAGGGTTACCATTATGTGAAGCCGCAAACCTCGCCCGTGCAGGTGGGGTTGCGGGCCTTGGCGGGGCGGTATAGCTAACCAGAAAGGCGGCTTGCTATTTTTGCGGAAATGGCTTAAATCTCTGCCACAGCCGCGCACCCGTAGCTCAGCTGGATAGAGTGCTTCCCTCCGAAGGAAGAGGTCGTGCGTTCGAATCGCGCCGGGTGCGCCAAGGGATTGTATTTTAAGGAATTGGCGCTATAATATCCTTGAAATAAAAGGATTTGTTGCGATGTCGGCTTCTGTATTTGTGGCGATGATTTTGGCTTTTACGGCGGTGATGGTGGCGTTTGCGTGGTTCACCAAACAAAAAACCAATGCCAGCATGTTTTTTGCCGCAGGGCGCAATGTGGGGGTTATGGCCACGGCGTTGGCCACCACCATTGGGTGGATGTGGGCCGATGTGATGTTCAGCACTTCGCAGATTGGCTATGACTGGGGGATTTATGGGTTGTTGTGGAGTGCGGTGCCCACGTTGGTGAGTTTCCCCCTATTTGCTGTGCTGGCCATGCAGGTGCGCGCGCAAGCCCCTAAGGTTGTGACTTTGCCTGAGTTTGTGGCGTTTAAATCTGCCCAGTCGGCCACGGCGCATGGCAGTATGACGGCGGCGGTGGGGTTGTATCAGCTGGTGGTGCTGGGGTTGAATGCCACGGTAACGGGCTTATTGTTGCAGAGTGTGTTTGGGTTTGATTATGTGGCGTCTTCGGCCTCGATTGTGGGGTTGGTGCTGACGTATTCGCTGATTAACGGCCTAAAAACTTCGACTTATACGGGCATTGCCCAATGCGTGGTGGTGTTTGTGCTGATGGCGTGCGTGTGTGCGGTGTTGGTGGCAGGGGCTGGCGATGCGGGTATGGCATGGACGGCGACGGCCTTTGGGCCTGAAGGGCGCATTGCCAGCATGTGGGGGGCGGATTTGCTGATCAACATTGGGATTCCGCTGGCGATTATTTTGCTGACGCAGCCGTTGGTAGATCAGTCGATTTTTCAGCGGTTGATTGCTTTGGATAAAACCCATGGAGCCATGAAACCGATGATATGGACAGGGGTGTTGAGTGCGGTTGGTGTGCTGATGTTCGGCTGCTTGGGCTTTTTGGGGCAGGCGCTGGCACAGCAGGGGCTGATTGTGGTGACGGATTCGCAATTGGTGATTACGCAAACCATTGCCCACTATTGGCCAGAATGGGGTATGGCGCTGTTTATTGTGGCGTTTTTTGCCATTGTGTTTTCCACCGTTGATGCCATGTATTGCTCTATTGCCGCCTTGGTGGGATATGACGTGTACAAGCGGTGGGTGAACCCGCAGGCCACTGATGCCCAGATGGTGAACGTGGGACGCTTGAGCATGGTGGGGGCCGCGCTGCTGGCGGTGCTGATTGCCTTGCTGCAACTGAAGATTTTGTGGTTTTTGTTTATTTTGGGCGTGATTGGTGGCGCGTTGGTGGCCCCTGTGGCCATGGCCATGCTGGTGAAGCGGCTGGAAGGCAGATATGTGGCCGCCAGTATTGGCTTGGCATTGCTGGTAGGTTTGCCGCTGAGTTTGTATGGCAACTTAAATGGCTTGCCAGTGTTGGTGTCGGCGGCTTCGGTGGGCAGCATTGCCTTGGGTACGCTGGTGTGCGCGTTGGGGGTGCGGCGGCGGTAGGGCTGTATATCAAGACTCTTTTCAATACTGCCTAAATAGTGTACAGGAGGCAGTATGAAGTTTTTAGATGAAGCCAAAGTGTATGTGTCGTCGGGCAAGGGCGGCGAGGGGAGTGTGTCGTTTCACCGCGAGAAGTTTGTGGAATTTGGCGGGCCCGATGGCGGCAATGGCGGCAACGGTGGCGATGTGTGGGTGGAAGCGAGGGGCAATTTGAACACCTTGATTGATTACCGCTTCCAGCAGCACTTGGAAGCCAAGCGTGGCGGCAATGGCGCAGGGCGCAACCGCACGGGGTTTAAGGGCGATGACTTGGTGATTCCTGTACCCGTGGGCACCGAATTGATTGATGAAGTGACGGCCACCACGTTGGCCGATTTGACCGTGGAAGGCCAAAAGTTTTTGCTGTTGCGCGGGGGGCGCGGTGGGCGGGGGAACTTATCGTTCTGCACCAGCACCAACCAAGCGCCGCGAGAGTTTACGCCCGGTGAACCTGCGCAGGAAATTACCCTGATTTTGCGCCTGAAATTGCTGGCTGATGTGGGCTTGCTGGGCCTGCCCAACGCGGGCAAAAGCACGTTTGTGAGTGCGGTGAGCCGCGCTAAGCCTAAAATTGCCGATTACCCGTTCACCACCTTGAAACCCGCCTTGGGTGTGGTGCGCCATGGCGGCACCGATATGGTGGTGGCGGATTTGCCCGGCTTGATTGCTGGGGCGGCGGAAGGCGTGGGCTTGGGCCATAAGTTTTTGAAGCATGTGAGCCGCTGTGCGGCCGTGTTGCACCTGATTGACGCCAACCAAGAGCAGCGCGCCAAAGCGTACAAGACCATTCGCAAGGAAATTGAAGCCTATGACGCGCAATTTGAGAGCAATTTGTGCGATGTGCCCGAGGTGATTGCTCTCTCGAAATGCGATGCTATGACGGAGGCTGAAGCCAAAAAGCGCGCCAAAGCCTTAACAAAAACGCTGGGTAAGCCGGTATTGCCATTTTCGGCCATATCGGGCTTTGGGTTGAAAGAGGTGTTGGACGCCATTTCCCTAGAAACGCAGAAAGCACGGCGCGGGGCTTGACGCCACGGCCTGCCTGCCCCATATGACAGTTTACCCTTTGGGTGCACTGGAATTTTTGACGCGCCATGTTGGCGCTAAACCATGGAGAAAGCCTATGCTTATGGGTATTGTGCGGCTGTTTACCGAGCCGCGGAATATGGCCAAGTTGGTGTTGGCCGGCCTAATTTACTGGTGGGTGATTCGGGGCATTTTGCCCGCACTCGGCATCAACCTCTCGGTATGGATGGCCGAACTGCTGAACATGCTGTTTGGCAACGGCGGAGGTGCCACCTATGCGTGGTATAACCCCATGCGGCTGCTGAGTGCCGCTAACCCGCTCAATTGGTTATTCAGCGGGTTGGTTTATACGCTGGGGTTTTTGATTGTGCTGGGAATTTCTTGGCCGTTGGCCGAGGTGCCCCTGCGCATGATGGGCTGGCAGACGCCAAACCACCAGCCTACCTATCAGTTTGGCAAAAGCACTGCCAAGCGCTTGGCTGACTTGGAGGCCCGTGTGGCCGCCTTGGAAAAGCGCCGCTAGCCCGCCGCAAAGCCGTGACCACCTGCCGCCGCCCCTGTTGGGGCGGCGGTTTTTTTGTGGGGTGAGGGGAAAAGGGCTTGCATGATGGTGTAATTTTGTATACGTTGCGGTTATCTACCCTTGCCCTTTGGGCGTAACATCGGAGTGTTTAACATGCAGATCCTTGCGAAGGTCTTTCGTTGGCTATTTGGCTGGCTGATTGACCTGCTCGACAAGTATTTCCGCCTTGTTCTCACGTTTATTGTGGCGGCATTCATTTTGTACTACGAAACTCAGCTTTCCAAGCTGCTGGGATTCAGCCTTCAGGAGCATTTGCTGTACTGGGGCAATACGCTGGAAGGAAAAATCCCGCGTGAGTGGATTAACAAAAGCTTGCTGCTGACAGCGCTGAGTGGCGGACTTAAGTTGCTCATCATTTACGTGATTGTTCTAATTCCTGCCCGATTTGTTGTATTTTTGGGCTATAGGACTTTTGGGACAGCGTTGGATGGGTTGAAGTGGCTGGGCATCTGGTATATTCCAGGCGTGCGTGAGCGTGTGGCCCGCAGTCGTATGCGTGCCTTTTTGGACGCGGAAGCCAACGTTTTGGCGATTAAGCCACGCCAGCAATCGCCCGCAGCCTTTTTGGCAGCACTGCGTGAGCAGGTAAAATAACCACCGCCGCCGCCCCCTTGTGGGGCGGCGGTTTTGTGTTGACGGGGTGCGGGTTTTTGTATACTATAAGCGTATAGGTCAAACCTATGCCTGCGGTGCAGGCGCAACATCTGGAGAGTTTCTGATGAAAAACACGTTTGTGTTACTGCTGCAGCGCTACCTGTGGCGCAACGTGCGCTGGGGTGGCTTGATGCTGCTTTGGCTGGGGTTGACGTTTGTCATTCTCCAAAACGAAAAGTTGTTGGGTTTTGGCTTTCATGCGTTGTCGGGCGAGAGCTTGGCGGTGGTGAAGCAGTATGTTAGGCCCAACTACAGCATTCCCTTCAACACCAGCTACCGAGGGGTGGATGCTGTGCTGGCCTTTGCCCTGCTGATGGTGTGGATGCTACCCGTGACCGTGCTGCTGTATAGCGGCTTGGCGTGGGTGGTGAAAACGCTGTGGGAATTAAGCTGGCTGGACGAAACCCGTGGTATGGTGGCGTTGGAAAAACGCACCCGTGCCTACGAAAAAGCCCGTGCCGAGCTGCTGCAATTGCAGCCCACAGGGGTGACGGAAGCCGAATTTTTGCGTTTGGCGCAAGCCCGTGAATGGCCGCCTAAGCCCACAGCCACAGAGACCTCTGCCGTTGTCACCTAACGGCACGCCGCCCCCAGTTGGGGGCGGCTTTTTTGTGGGTTTTCAAACCCTTGCACTTTAAGCAGGTTTGCATATACTGAGGGCATAACAAAAGGAAAGAATCTCCCATGGCTTCGAAAAAACCAACCAAACCTGCGGCCAAAAAGGCAGCACCAAAAGCGGCACCGAAGGCGGCTCCTGTGAAGGCGGCCCCAGCAAAAACGGCGGCAGCCCCTGTGAAAGAGATGCCCGTTGAGAGCTGCTGCATGACGCAATCGGCCTGCTGTTCTGAACCTTGCGGCAGTGGCTTTACCTGCCCCATTACCGGCTTCCACTTTGCATGGAACGGCACCTTTGTGCTGGGCGCGGTGTTGATGGCCATTTGGGTGAATATTTTCAACGCATTTTGGCATGGTAGCATGCTGATGGCCCGTTACACAGAAACTGCCACCTTGTGGTTGCCCCACGAGCAAATGAGTGCTGCCCATGTGCATGGCGGCATGACGCTGATGGCGGTGGTGGCGGCCTATATCTTCATGAAAGGGTACGAAGGCCGTGGTTACCGCGAAGGCTTGCGCTTTGGGATTATTATTGCGCTGTTTTCTGCGGGAGCATTGCTTATTACGGCAGGCACACAGCCTATTCCGCACGATATTATTCACATGTGGATGGTGGGTGATTTTATCACTTGGATTGTGGGTGGTATTATTTTGACCACATTGTTGGGCAAAAATGGCGGCTGCTGCGATGCTGCTGGTGGCTGCTGCAAGTAAGCAAACGCTTACCTGTGACAGACGCACGCTAAAGCCCCCGTATGGGGGCTTTTTTGCACCACTGCATGGGGCAGAGTGCATGGGGGGTATTCCCCAAGCCTACGGCCAGCGGTAAAGTGTAAAAAAAGGCAGGAAGCCAAGAATAAAAATGCCTGTGCTGTGCGCCCGTTTTATCTTATTTATGGCCATGTTGGGGCCAGTGTATGGCTATGCGGCATTGCCTGGTGGGGCTGAATTACAGCGCTTGCACGATGTTTTGAATGTGCAGGAAAGCCCTGCTGCTGTTCCTGATATGCCTGCTATTTTACCCCCCACACCTGCCAATGCCTTGACCACCGTGGGGGAAGCCGCCAGCCAAGTGAAGTTTACGCTGAACAGTGTGCGGATTCATGGTGTGACCGCGTACATGCCCAAAAAGTTTTTGCCGCTGTTTGCTGCGGCCACAGGGCAAGAGTTGACGGTGGCGGAATTGGCCGCTTTGGTGGATAAAATTACCGCCACTTACCGCAACGATGGTTATATTTTGGCGCGTGCCGTATTGCCGCCGCAAGATATTACGGCAGGAAATGTGGAGATTCAGGTGGTGGAAGGCCGCTTAGGCGCCGTGAAGCTGGAAGGCGATGCGGCCAGCAGTAAGCTGATTCAAAGCTACGCCAAACGCTTGCAGAACGATGCGGTGTTGCAGGCCAGCAGCCTAGAGCGCTATTTGTTGCTGATGAATGATTTGCCTGGTGTGACGGCCAAAGCCACGTTGGTGCCTGGGGCGCAAACGGGCGATTCTGACATTGTGATTACCACCAATTTTGTAAAAACCAGCGGCAGCTATGGCGCCAGCAACTGGGGCACGCGCTATGTGGGGCCGCAGCAGTTGGAAGGCGATGTGACCCTGAACAATGCCTATACCACCCGCCTTGGCTGGCACGACAGCACCACGGCGCGGATTGTGCAATCGCCCGATATTTTGAACCTGACGTACATGGAAATAAGCCACAAATTGCCCGTGAATGCCGAAGGCACCACGGCAGAAGTGCGTGCGCACCATAGCTTATCGCAACCCGGTTGGAGCTTGGACGATTTGAATATTAAAAGCGAAACCAGCGGGTTTGCTGCCAAAGTGAGCCACCCTGTGGTGCGCAGCCGTGCGTCCAATTTGGCGATGTACGCCCTGTTTGATTGGCGCGATACGGCCACGCAGACGTTGAGCAGTGAACTTTCGAACGACCATTTGCGGGTGCTGCGCACAGGTTTTGATGTTGACCACTTGAATAGTTTTGGGGGGTTGAGCAATATCAATTTTGAGTACAGCCGTGGCTTAGGCGCTTTAGGTGCCAATGAAAAAACGGATACAGACACCAGCCGTGGGCGGGGTAAAGCCATGGGCTTTAGTAAATTCAAACTGGACTTGGCCTATTTGCAGCGCTTGCACCAAAGCTGGAACTTATTGCTGGCGGCCAGCGGGCAATACAGCAGCCATGCTTTGTTGGCGGGCGAGGAGTTTGGCGTGGGTGGAGAAAACTTTGGCCGTGGCTACGACACCAGCGAAATTACGGGCGACCAAGGTTTGGCGGCCAAGGCGGAATTACAAATTAATTTTCCTGTTGGTATGGCGTATTTGGATAGCTGGCAGTGGTTTGGCTTTTATGACACGGGTGCGGTGTGGCAGAAAGACCGTGAGCCATTGGAGAGCAACGGCACGGTGGATATTCGGAGCACGGGTATGGGGATTCGCACCCGTTTGACGGACACGCTCACGGCGGATGTGACCTTTGCCAAACCCTTAACGGGTGGACCGCAAAGCAGTGCGGGTGATGATGAAACCAACATGTATGTGCGGGTGAGGAATCGGTTTTGATGGCACGAGTAAAGCCCATGCGTTTTGCCCCACCAACCGCGCTTGCGCGGTTCAAACAGTTATTGGCCACGGTATGTTCGGCCGCATTGGTGGCCGCACCCATGCGGGTTTATGCTAACCCGCAAGACGGTACGGTGGTGAGTGGCAATGCCAGCATTGTGCAGGAAAGCCCTGCCACGTTGGTGATTTTGCAAAGCACCGATAAAGCCGTGATTGACTGGCGCGGCTTTAGCATTGGCGAGGGCGAAACCACGCGGTTTGAACAGCCCAATGGTAGCAGTGTGACGTTGAACCGCGTGACGGGGAGCCAAGTTTCGGAAATTTTAGGCAACCTGCAAGCCAATGGCCGTGTGTTTGTGGTGAACCCCAATGGCGTGGTGTTTGGCCAAAACAGTCGTGTGGATGTGGGTGGCTTGGTGGCCAGCACAGCGAATATCAGCAACCACAATTTTGAGGCAGGCAACTTTACGTTTGACCAAGCGGGGGTGGCTGGTAGCCAAGTGTTCAATGCGGGAACGATTACCGCAGCTGATGGCGGCTTGGTGGCGTTGGTGGCGCCGATTGTGAAAAATACGGGCACCATTACGGCGCGGCTGGGTAAAGTGCAATTGGCGGGTGGGCAGACGTTCACGCTTGATTTATATGGCGACCAATTGGTGGCCTTGGCGGTGGATGACAACACGCTGGCACAAAGTTTGGCCGAGAACAGTGGTGCCATTGCTGCTGCAGGTGGCCGCGTGGCTGTGACGGCAGGGCAGGCGCAACATGCCCTGAACAATGTAGTGAATATGAATGGCGTGATTGCCGCCGACACGGTGGGCACGCAAGATGGCCGCATTGTGTTGGGCAGCAGCCAAGGGTTGACCACGGTGGCAGGTACGGCCACGGCCAATGCCATTGAGGTGGGTGGTGGCCGCATTGCGGTGCGCAGTGGTGCTACGTTGAATGCTGATGGTGACAATGGCGGTGGGACTGTGCATGTGGGGGGTAAAGCCCATGGTGAGGTTTTGGATACCTTTGGCACCACTGCTGAGCGGGTGTTGGTGGAGCGTGGTGCCACACTTAGTGCCAACGCAACCGAAAATGGCAATGGCGGCGAAGTCACCGTATGGGCCGATAACACCACGGGTTATGCTGGCCATGCCAGTGCCCAAGGTGGGGCTGGTGGCGGCGATGGCGGATTTATTGAGGTATCGGGCAAAGAGAACCTGATATTTAACGGTACGGCCAACACCAGTGCCGCGCGTGGTGCCATGGGCGAGCTGTTGCTTGACCCGATTGATATTACCATTGTGGACGGTGCGGGTGGCGCGGATGATGGCCAAGTGAGTGATGGGATTATTTTGCAGGGCGATACGCCGATGGGGAGTTTTACCATTTCGGAGAATACCTTAGAAGCCCTTTCCAGTGGCACCAATATCAGTTTATTGGCTACGAATAATTTCACCATTGATAATTTGACGGACAATGTGCTGGATTTGCTGACCACGGGCAGTGTGGTGTTTCGGGCCGATGCTGACCTTGATGGCAATGGGGTATTCACCATGCATATTAACGACACCATTCGGACCGATGGTGCCGATGTGACGCTGACGGGTGAAACGGTGCAAGTGGGTGGGGTAGATACCAGTGGTGGCAGCTTTGGCGACATTACCTTTACGGGCAACAGTGGGGTGAGTTTAAACAACAGTTACCTGACGGATGGCGGTGATTTGTATGTGAACGGCCCTGTGACGTTGGATGCTCCCAGTGTGTTTATTGCAGGTGGTGCGGGTGGAGATTTAAACTTTACCGACGATGTGGTGGGCGACAATACCTTTGCCATTACGGCAGGGACGGGACATAGCCTCAATTTTCAGAGTATCGATATTGATACGCTCACGTTGAACAGTGCGGGTTCGATGATTTTAAATGGCATGATGCGTACTGACCAAGCGTTGAATTTTTCAGCGCTTGATGGTGGCATTGATTTGCAGGGGAATAGCTCGATTATTGCCCACGATGGGGTAACGGCCGCGAACGTGACGATGGGAGCTGCCAATAGCATTAATGGCGGATATACCTTAGACGTGACGGGTGCGGCGGTGACTTTGCGCAACTTAGGGAATGTGACACCCTTAACCAGTTTGGCGGTGACGGGGAATACCATTACCGTAAACAGTGGGGTCACCACCACAGGCGCGCAAACCTATGCGGGTGATGTGACGCTGAATACCAACCTGACCACCAGCAGCAACAACATTGCGGTGACGGGGAATGTGAATATTGGCACGAATGTGACCATCAGCAGTGGGGCGGGAGCAGGGAATTTATCGATTACGGGGAACTTGAATGGTGCACATGAAGCAGTGTTTACCGCAGGTACGGGAACCATTACCATTGGTGGGGCGGTGGGTGGCACAACGCCGCTGACGGCGCTGACGGCCAATGGCTCGAATATTTCAGTTTTAGGTGGAGTGAACACCACAGGGGCGCAAACGTATAATGCGCCGGTGACTGCGGGTGGAGCATTTACGGCAGCGGGGAATGACATGACCTTTGCGGGGGGCGCTGTGACCTTAGCCGCCAACACCACCATGGCCAGCAGTGGGGGTGATATCACTTTTGCCAGCACCATAGACGGTGCCTATAACTTGGCGCTGAATGCAGGGGCCGGGATTATTGATATTACAGGTGCGGTGGGTGGTATCACCCCCTTGGGCACCTTGGCGCTCACGGGGAGTGCGCTGACGTTGCAAGATGGTGCGTTCAGCACCGGCACGCACACTTATACGGGTGCGCTGACATTGGATGGCAACCTGACCGCCAGCGCAGGAGCGCTGAGCTTTAGCAATGCCGTGACCCTTAATGGCAACAGCATATGGACAACGGGCGGTGGTTCCAGCGATAACATTGCCGTGGCGGGGGCGGTGGCGGGTGATTTTACTTTAGCGTTGGTGGCGGGGTTGGGCGATATATCCTTTTTGACCTTAGATGTGGATACCCTGACGCTCACCAGTGCTGATGATTTGACCCTGACGGGGGCGTTTATCACCACCGATACGGCGCAGGATTATAGCAATATAGACGATATCACCTTGAATACGGACACAACGCTCACCGCGCAAAATGGCGCCACCTTGCAGAACATCACGTTTGATAGTGGCAACACCATTATGGCGGCGGGAGACCTCACCTTAACGGG